>PARY01000004.1 GCA_002711715.1 Pelagibacteraceae bacterium
CATTATTTTACCTGATCTTGTTTTTGGTAATCCAGGAGCCCATTGAATTAAATCTGGTGATGCAATAGGGCCAACCACTTTCCTTACTTCATTTATTAAATCCTTTTTTAATTCATCTGATTCTTCAAAACCAGTTTTTAAAGTTACATAAGCATAAACCCCCCATCCTTTAATATCATGTGGATAACCAACAACAGCAGCTTCTGCTACACTTTCATGTCCAACTAATGCACTTTCTATTTCAGCAGTTCCTAGATTATGACCTGAAACTATAATAACATCATCAACCCTACCAGTTATCCAATAGTATCCATCTTTATCTCTCCTACATCCATCACCTGTAAAATATTTACCATCAAATGCTGAAAAGTAAGTATCTTTAAATCTTTGATGATCTTTATAAACAGTTCTCATTTGTCCAGGCCAAGAAGCAGATAGACACAAATTTCCTTCACACTCTCCTTCTAGAACCCTACCTTCTTTATCGACAATTTCTGGTTTTACACCAAAAAAAGGAAGAGTAGCAGATCCTGGTTTAAGATCAGTTACACCTGGAAGAGGAGTAATTAAAATTCCGCCTGTTTCTGTTTGCCACCATGTATCAACAATTGGGCATTTACTCTTTCCTACATGGTAATAATACCACATCCAGGCTTCAGGATTTATTGGTTCTCCTACTGTTCCAAGAATTCTTAAAGAATCTCTATTGGTTTTTTTTAAAGGTTCCTCCCCCTCTTTCATCAATGCTCGTATAGCGGTGGGAGCGGTATAAAAAATATTAACTTTGTGTTTATCAACTACTTGCCAAAATCTAGATGTATCTGGAAAATTTGGAACGCCCTCAAACATAAGAGTTGTTGCACCATTTGCTAATGGTCCATAAATAATGTAACTGTGTCCTGTCACCCAGCCAACATCAGCCGTACACCAGTAGATATCATCTTCCTTAATATCAAAAATATATTCATGAGTAAATGAAACATAGACAATATAGCCTCCTGTTGTGTGAAGGACACCCTTTGGCTTACCAGTAGAACCAGAAGTATATAAAATAAATAAAGGATCTTCTGAATTCATAGTTTCTGAAGGGCATATATCTGATGCTGCTTCCATTAGTTCGTGGTACCAAAAATCTTTTTCTTCATTCCATTCTATTTTTTCGTTTGTTTTTTTTACTACTATCATTTTTTTTAAGCACGATGCTTTTTCAGCTGCTTTATCAGCGTTTTCTTTAAGAGGTATTTTTTTTCCTCCTCTAATTCCAAAATCAGCAGTTATAATTAAGTTTGAATCACAATCATTAATTCTATCTGCAAGGGAATCTGCTGAAAATCCTCCAAAAACTACCGAATGAATAGCCCCAATTCTTGCACATGCCAGCATTGCGACGGCAGCNTCTGGAATCATTGGCATGTATATTGTAACAACATCTCCTTTTNTNACNCCAGNANTTTTTAANGCATTAGAAAATTTNCAAACTTCAATATATAATTCTTTATAAGTAATTTTTTTNGATTCATTTGGATCGTCTCCTTCCCAAATAATTGCAACTTTATCNCCTCTTTTTTGAAGATGTCTATCAAGACAATTNTAACAGGCATTTAATTCACCTTTTAAATACCATTTGATTGATACTTTATCGCGGTAATTTACTTCTTTTACTTTTTCATATTTTTTTTTCCAATTTATCCTTTGGGCTATCTTATTCCAAAAATCATCATTATTTTCTATAGATTCCTTATATAATTTTTCGTATTTTTCTTTATTTAGTTTTGTATTTCTTAAATGTGATACAAAACCATCAGCTTTTAAAATTTTATTCATTAATTAGATTCACCAGATTTAGATATTATTTTCCATGATTTTTGATCAACCGGCATTACAGATAAGCGTGATTGTTTAACCAACGCTAAATTAGATAAATTAGGATTTGATTTTATTTCTTTTAAAGTGACAGGTTTTTTTAATTTTTTTTTTGTTTTAACATCTACTAGAACAAATCTACCTGAATCATCTGTTTCATCAGGATAAAATTCTTTGGTTACTTGAACTATTCCTATAATTTGTTTTTCATCTACAGAATGGTAAAAAAAACATTGGTCTCCCTTTTTCATTTGTTTCATATAGTTCCTAGCTTGATAATTTCTTACTCTTTTCCAAAAACAACCTTTCGAACCTTTTTTTTGAATTGNACCCCACATTTTTTTACTTGGTTCTGATTTTATAAGCCAATATCCCATTTCAATAATTACTAGAAAATATGCTAATTATACATTAAATGTGCCAATTTGGTAAAGGTTGAAAATTAAAATTATCTTGTTTATTTTTTCTAAATTTTTCAGTAGCCACCCAAGCAATCATAGCTGCGTTATCTGTACATAAATTTTTTGCAGGTATAAATAAATTAGAATTATTTGTAATTGCAAATTTTTCTAAATTTTTTCTTAAAAAACTATTAGACGCAACCCCTCCTACTACAACAATTTTTTTTTTCTTATTTGGATATTTTTTTTGGAATATTTGTAGTCCTAATTCACATTTTTTTTTTATTATATTTAAAATTGTATATTGAAAACTAGAACAAAGGTCTGATTTAAATTTATAAGATTTATTTTTTTTTGCATTTACTATTTTTAAAACACATGTTTTTAATCCTGAAAACGAAAAATTACAATCATTAGAATGAATTAAAGGTTGGGCAAGTTCAATTAAAGGTCTTCCTTTTTTTGCTAATTTTTCTATTTGGGGTCCGCCAGGAAAACCAATATTAAGCAACTTTGCTGTTTTATCAAACGCTTCCCCAAGAGCATCATCAAGAGTCATTCCAAGTATTTCATATTTTCCTATTTTGTGTGCAATAACGAGCATTGTATGCCCACCGGTTATTAAAAGAACTAAATATGGAAATGATAAATTATATTCTATTCTTGGAGATAATATATGACCTTCTAAATGGTTTATTGGTATAAAAGGCCTATCAATAGATAAGGAAATACTTTTTGCAATTGTTGTTCCAATTAATAAACCCCCATGTAAACCTGGACCCCCTGTTGCTGCCACAACATCTATTTCTTTAAATTCCTTTTTTGCTTTTTTTAAAGCTCTTAAAATTATTTTGTCAATAAGTTTTAAATGTTCTCTGAAAGCAATTTCAGGCACAATACCGCCATAGTCTTTGTGCTCTTTAAATTGAGAATATAAAATATTTGATAATATTTTTTTTTTTTTATTTTTTGCTTCTACAATAGAAGCTGCTGTTTCATCACAGCTTGTTTCAATACCAAGAACTATCATAATAAAAAAACTTTAGTTATAATTAAAATCTATTTTATTCTCATTAATTTATATAAATTAAATGCTTAATACAATTACACAATTAAAAATTGGAACAAGGTCAAGTAAATTAGCTTTAAAACAAACAAAGTTAGTTGTAAAAAAACTTGAAAATTTACCTCAAATCAGAAAAAAATTTTCTTTTAAAATTATAAAAATTAAAACCAAGGGCGATATTGATAAATCAAAAATTTTACATTCTGGTTATAAAGGTTTTTTTACAAAAAAAATTGATGATTTATTATTAAAAAAAAAAATTGACTTTGCAGTGCATTCTGCAAAAGACATTCCTTCTAAGATAGCTAACAATATTTCAATTGCTGCTTTTTTAAAAAGAGAAGATCCAAGAGATATTTTACTTAGTAAAAANAATTATACATTTGATACACTGCCACAAAATTTAACTATCGGCACATCTTCTATTAGAAGAAAAACTCAAATACACAGTATAAGACCTGATCTTAAAATAAAATATATGCGAGGAAATGTTGAGACAAGAATAAGAAAATTAAAAACAAATAAATATGATGCAATTATTCTTGCTTTAGCTGGTTTGAAAAGATTAGGTTTAAGTTATAAAAATAAAGACATACTAGATATTTCTAAGTTTATACCTGCAGGTGGTCAAGGAGCTATAGCGGTTACAGTAAGAAAAAAAGATAGTNTTATCAATAAGTTAATAAAAAATATCAATAATAATAAAACTGAAACAGAAGTTAAAACAGAAAGAAAATTTCTTGAAAAAATTAATGCAGATTGCGATAGCCCTGTAGGTGCTTATGCAAACATAATTAATAATTATATATGTTTTTCAGTAATAGTTCCAAGTAAGAACGGTATGTTTACTTATAAATCTAGAATAAAGTCTAATAAATCTGAGATTTTAGGTGTTAGAGTTGCAAATATTTTAAAAAAAAAGTTGGGGAGAAATTTTTTAAAAAAAATTAAATTTCCTAAAAAATTAGCACTTCTTTTAACACGATCAATAAAACAATCAAATGAATTAAAAAAANNTATAAATTTAAAGAATTTTAATTTTTTTAATTGTCCAATGTTAAAAATAAAACCTATTAAGTTAACTAAGAGTCAAATTAAAGAAATTAAAGTTGCTGATGCTATAATTTTTAGTAGCGCTAATGCAGTTAATATTTCTAGGAATTATTTAAATTCTTTTTCAAATAAAGTTTTTTGTGTAGGAGATGATACAAAATCTGCTTGTTTAAAAAATAATATTAAAAATGTTTCTTCTTCTGATGGAAATGTTAATGATCTGATTAATTTAATTACAAAAAAAATTAAAGATAGATCAAAAAAATTAGTTTATATATCTGCTAAACAAACTGCAGTGAATTTACCTCTAATTTTAAAATCAAAAAAGATTTATGTAAAAAAAATTGTTATTTATGAATCTAAAAAAATAAAAACTATTCAAAAGCCAATTCTAAATCTTATAAGATTAAATAAATTAAATTTTATAACTTTTTTTTCTAAAAAGACTGCGCAAGCTTTTAATGAACTAATTTCAAAATATAAGTTACATAAATATTTAAGTAGTATCGAATGCATAAGTTTAAGTAAAGAAATAGAAGAATTATTAAAAAAAAATAATTTTAGAAAGTATTATGTATGTTCTAATCCAGACAGAGAAAGTTTTCTAAAATTATTAACATTTTTAAAAACTAATTCCTAATGCTAATATATAAAAAATTAAAAAAATTTCTAATTTTAGAATTTTTTATATAAAAGGATCATAAGCCCAATGTAGTAATGCTTGCCTTTGTCTGGGACGACAATCTATATTTCCTGGCTCACAATTTGATTTAATACCTCCTATATGCCTTGGTCCAAATGCTTTCCATCGTTTAATTTGAATATTATCTATATTTGGTATTCTTCTTCCCACTGTATATCTACAGTACCACTGAAACCAACCGAGAGGATCTTCTTTAGTAATCCATCCTCTTTTTAACCATTCTTCTNGTGATAAACCAGAATTAATTTTAAANCAATTAAGATTAATATCATATCCAGNATTACTAACTTTGACATCTTTAAACCAATCTTTTGGATATTCGCTATGTTTTCCTTCAAAATAAAAACCTCCAAAAACTCCCAATTTCAACATTTCTTTGGGCGTTAGTTGTGGATTAAACTTAACTTTAATCATATTATTTTGAAAAAAAAAAGCCCAAAAAAAAATGGGCTTTTTAAAAATTATCTTCTTTGACCAAATAAATGAAGAAGCATGATAAATAGATTTATGAAATCTAAATAAAGTTTTAACGCTCCCATAATAGCTTTTTTTCCACTTATTTCTGGATGATCAGAAGCATAATACATCTCTTTAATTTTTTGGGTATCATACGCAGTTAATCCTACAAAAACTAAAACACCAACGCATGAGATAATAAAATGAAGCATGCTACTTTGTAAGAAAATATTAACAATCATTGCAATAATAATTCCAATTAATCCCATAAATAAAAAAGAACCCCAGCCAGTGAGATCTTTTTTAGTTGTATATCCATAAAGGCTCATACCTGCAAAAGTTCCTGAAGTAATAAAAAAAACTCTAGCTATACTTACAGGGGTATACATAAGAAATATAGAGGCCATGGATAAACCCATGATCCCAGCAAACAACCAAAACAAGGTCTGTGCTTTTGAGAAGCTAATTTTATGTAATCTAGCACTCAAATAAAAAACAAAGCCTAAAGGGGCCAGAGCAACTACCCAATATAAAGGGGTTCCAAATATTGTTTTAACTAAGGTTTCATTGCCTGCAACAAGCCATGCTGTAAGACCAGTTAAACCAAGTCCCGTGGCCATGTAATTATAGACTTTAAGCATATATTCTCTTAAACCCACATCTACTTGTGCTTGAGATTTAGTTGCTGTTGTAAAGTTTCTATCAATCATAAAAAATTCCTTAAAAAACGTTTGAAAGTTAAATTTATTTAATAATAATACTGTAACATTAAATAATGTAGAATTATTTACAATTTAATCAAAATTTTATTACGATGCAATTTAAAAAATTAGGTACCACAGACATCGATGTTAGTTTAATTTGTCTCGGTACAATGACCTGGGGTGAACAAAATACCAAAGAAGATGCGTTTGAACAAATGAATTATGCTGTTGAAAATNNNATTAATTTTTTTGATACNGCAGAATTATATGCTGTTCCACCNAAAGAAGANACTTACGGNCGAACAGAATCATATATAGGNGAATGGTTNGANCAAAAAAAAAATAGAGATAAAATTATATTAGCATCCAAAGTAACAGGAAGAAGTGGTATGAAATGGATGAGAGGAGAAGAAACGAGATTAGATAAAAAAAATATTACTAAAGCACTAGAAGATAGTCTTAAAAGATTAAAAACCGATTATCTTGATCTTTATCAATTACATTGGCCTGACAGAAAAACAAATTTTTTTGGACAATTAGGTTATGAACATGATGAAAGTGATGATTCTATACCTTTAGAAGAAACTCTTGAAATTTTAAATGATATTATCAAAAAAGGAATGATTAGATATATAGGTATTTCCAATGAAACTCCATGGGGCGCAATGCAATTAATTAAAATTGCTGAAAAAAAAAAATTAGCAAGAATAGTTAGTGTTCAAAATCCTTACAATCTTTTGAATAGAACCTATGAGATCGGTTTGGCAGAAGTTTCAATTCGTGAAAAATGTGGACTATTAGCTTACTCACCTCTTGGTTTTGGAGCACTAAGTGGAAAATATTTAAATAATCAATGGCCAGAGAAAACACGACTAACTTTATTTAAAGAATTTACAAGATATTTAAATCCAATAGCAATTAAATGTACTGAAAAATATGTTAAAATTGCAAAAGAAAACAATCTAAAACCCGCTCAAATGTCATTAGCATATATTAATTCCAAACCCTTTATTACTAGTAATATTATAGGAGCTACTACAATGGAGCAATTAAAAGAAAATATTGAGAGTATAAATATAAAGTTAGATGAAAAGGTTATTGAGAAAATAGAAGAAGTTCATAAACAAAATCCAAACCCGTCTCCCTAATTTATTTTTTTTAAGTATGATAAAAATCATGAAATATTTAAATTTTTTTTTCTTTCTTTTCCTTTCTTTTTCAGTAAATGCTAAAACCTTAAAACTACCAGAAGTAATTTCCGAATATGTTTGTAATACAAAATTTATCATAGGTTCGGCAAGTTTGGAAACAAGAACATTTCAAAGTAAAAATAAAAAGAGAATAGATACGGTATTAGCCAATGTACCACAATCGGTAATTATCGATTATGAAAAGCAAAAAGTAACATGGATATGGCCAAAAACTAATTCTTATTTATCACTTCCACTTAAAAAAAAAAATCAAGAAGATTTGAAAAAAGCTACTAATATTACAAAACTTGATAAATTAAATTCAGATTATCTACGAGGATTTGAAGTAGATTTATATAAATTAAAACTTAATTTACCTGACGGTACAACAGAAGAAAGTACAAGATGGATTACAAAGCACGGAATAACACTTAAAGAAATTGGTTTTATTGAAGGTAAAGAAGGAAGAATTCATTTTTACTCTGAATTTAGTAATGTTAAAGTGTTTAAACAAGATGAAAGAATTTTTGAAATTCCAGAAGGATACATTATTGCACCTGTAGAATATTTAGATGATGTAAATGAATTACTTAAAACAATGGTAAAAAGGAGTTAAATAAATAATGTTAAAAAAAAATTTTTTTTTTATATTTTTTATATTTTTTATATTTTTCTTTAAAAATGTTAAAAGTGTGGAACGTCAAATTATAATGGAATGTCCAGGGTTAAAAAATTTTAAAAACTGGTGCGCTGGGGAACATAAAGAAGATGAAAGTAAATCATGTATAATGATTTCTACACCTGTAAGTGAAAAAGGAAATCCTCCTTATAAAAGTAGAGGCGAAATTCTTGCAACAATTTATCATATGCCCTCTGAAGGCAACAATAGAGTTATTTATATAACAACTGGATATACTTATAAAAAAGATACTATTGTAACTATTAAAATTGATCAAAATAAAGAACATGAATTTAATATCATAGAAGATGATTCAGCGTTTAGCGACGATGAGAATGTAGATAAACAGGTTATAGATCAAATGAAAAAAGGAAATAAAATGAAAGTAGTAGGCTCTTCTTCGAGAGGTACAAAAACAACAGATATTTATTCTTTAGTTGGATTTAGTGCAGCGTATACATATATATCAAATCTATGTAATGTGAAAAATTAAAAATGTTTCAATTACATTTTTTTTAATTACTTAAATGATAAAAAAAATTGTATTAGCTTACTCTGGAGGACTTGATACTTCAGTCATCTTAAAATGGCTACAAAACACATATAACGCAGAGGTTATTACCTATACTTCAAATCTTGGGCAAGAAATTAATACTAAAAAAATAATTAAAAACGCAAAAGCTCTGGGGGTAAAAAGAATAATAATAGAAGATTTACAAGATATCTTTGTAAAAGAGTATATCTATCCAATGATTAGAGGTAATGCCTTATATGAAGGTTATTATTTATTAGGAACAGCTATTGCAAGACCATTAATTGCAAAAAGGCAGATTGAAATTGCTAAAAAGTATAAAGCTGATGCGGTAGCTCATGGAGCTACTGGAAAAGGAAATGATCAAATAAGATTTGAACTTGGCTATTATTATTTTAATAGGAAAATAAAAATTATATCTCCATGGAGAAAATGGAATTTTAAATCTAGAAGTGATTTAATTAACTATGCAAAAAAAAATAATATTCCAGTTCCTAAAGATAAAAAAGGTCAAGCACCTTTTTCAGTTGATGATAATTTATTTCACACATCAACAGAAGGTAAAATTTTAGAAGATTTAAAAAAAGCAGCTCCTGAATATATTTACCAAAGAACACTTTCTCCTGAAAAAGCTGTTAATAAATCAGAGAAATGTTCTCTAACTTTTTTTAAAGGTAATCTAATTGCTATTAATAATAAAAAAAATAGCCCAAAATATTTATTAAAAAAATTAAATGAATTAGGGAGAAAACACGCAATTGGAAGAATTGACTTAGTAGAAAACAGATTTCTTGATATTAAATCAAGAGGTGTTTATGAAACACCAGGAGGTACAATTTTATTGTTTGCGCATAGGATGGTCGAATCTTTAACTCTAAATAAAGATGAGCAACACGCTAAAGACGAAATAATGCCTAAATATGCAGAACTAATTTATAATGGATTTTGGTTTTCAAAAGAAAGAAAGAAGTTACAAAAAGTAATAGATAATACCCAAAAAAATGTTGAAGGAACAGTAAAATTAAAATTATATAAAGGCAATATAATAGTTTTAGAAAGATTTTCAAAAAAAAGCCTTTATTCAAAAGATTTAGCTTCTTTTGAAGGAAATAAAGTTTTTAATCCTAAAAATGCGGAAAAACTTATAAAGAAAAAGAGATACACATTTTAAAAAAACTTTGGAATTTCTAAATTATTTTTTGTACAAGTAGCAATTAAAGTATTATGAAGCAAACAAGCAATTGTCATTGGCCCAACGCCTCCTGGAACAGGAGTGATTGCACCAGCAATTTTCTCTGCTTTTGAAAACTCTACATCACCAACTAATTTCTTTTTTCCATCTTTTTCAATTCTGTTAATTCCTACATCTATTACTGTAGCTCCTGGTTTAATCCAACTTCCTTTTATCATTTCAGGTACTCCTACAGCAGCTATAACAATATCACTTTTTTTTACCTCATCTTCTAAGTTTGTTGTTTTAGAATGTGCAATAGTGACAGTACAATTTTCTGCAATTAACAAACTTGCCATTGGTTTACCTACAATATTGGATCTACCAACTATAATTGCTTTTTTTCCAGTTAAATTTTTTAATTCATCTAATAACAGCATTTTACATCCTAGAGGTGTACACGGCACTAAAGAATCAATGTTTGTCCATAATCTTCCAGTATTTATTGCGTGAAAACCATCTACATCTTTATCTGGATTAATAGTATTAATAACAGAATCTGCATTAATTTGTTTGGGTAAAGGAAGTTGTACTAATATTCCATTGATTGATTTGTCATTATTAAGTTCTTCAATTACTTTTAACAAGTCCTCCTGAGATGAGTTTTCATCTAATATTTTTGTAACAGAGTGCATTCCAACTTCTTTAGTTTTTTTAGCTTTCATATTTATGTAAACTGTACTTGCAGGATCCTCTCCAACACGTATAACCGCAAGACCCGGTGTTATATTTTTATCTTTTAATTTTCCAACTTCTTCAGCAATTTTATTACAAAGTTTGTCCGCAAACTTTTTTCCATCAATTAATTTACTCATAATTCTTTTTTTTTAATTTAATTTATTGATAAAATCATAATAATTATTATTAACTAAATCTTTCAAGAAAATAAGTAATAAAATTAATATAACAGGAGATAAATCAATTCCTCCAAAGTAAGGTAAAATTCTTCTAATTGGACTTAAAAAAGGCTCAGTAAAGCGATTTAGGAAATCAGCTACAATATATATTAATTTATTATTTATATTTAGAATGTTAAAGCCTATAAGCCAGCTCAATAATGCAGATAAAATTATTGCCCAAATAAAAAAATCAACAATATTATTAAACAAATTTAAGGAAGCTAACATCGCATTTAATTAAATTATACTAACAAAAAAAAAGACCCCGCATAAATGCGAGGTCTTTGAATATGAAAAAAATAAAATTACTTTAAGTTTTTTTTTATTTAAATCTTACCATTTTAAACCGACAGAATAAGTTATTCCGCCATCATCAATTCCTAGATCTTCACCTAAACTTTCAAATAAAAGATCGTCTAGACCTACTTGGAAATGATAACCTATTGAAAATTCAATAGGTAATTTAAAATACTCAGGTAGAGATGCTCCAGTATTGCTTGAAACTGCTCTAGCTAATTGGTCTAAACCAATATTTACACCAGCTCCAACATTTACTGCTGCCATGGCGCCACCTGCGTGGGCTCCTTTTTCAGTAGAATTTGAAGTATTTATGTTTTCTCCTGCAGTATTACGTGTATATGCTAAATTAGTTAGCAAACCACCCATCACACCATATCCGTACATAGCGTAAGGACTAATACCGTATGTTGCAGGGTTGTATTTAACTAATTCTTCAACACCACCATATTCACCTAGAATTGATAAAAGATCAAAAGGCTCTACAACAATATTACCAAAAAGTCTTGCTTGGTAAACTGTTCCTCCAGTTGCTTTGTGTCCTCTCCACTCAAGAGCTTTAGAATCTTGGTAAGTTCCTTCAATTTCTAATCTGAAAAAACCAAAATCTGCACCAGCAACAATGCCTTCACCGTCATCTTTACCGAATTTAAGTTCATTTTCTTTTTTATAATTATTTGAACCACTAATACCACCAGATGTAGCTTTGTCAGATGTTTCGTCAGCTAACTTACATTCATTAGCCTGTCCTGACACTGATCTAGGACCAGTAGCACAACCGATTTGATTGAAACCCAAAGAATGGAAGTGACTATCAAATCCTTTAATTCTCACATATCCACCAGTATCAGCTAATGCTACAGGTGCGCTGAGCATCATCGCTGTACCTAGGATTGCTGAATATTGTATTATTTTTTTCATTTTTATCCCTTTCATAAAAAAAAACTTTATAAAGAGATTATATGAAATCTTTTTCAAACTAAAAGGATTTTTCTGCAAAAAACTATTTAGTGTTGTAAAAATACAACAGAATTAATTTTTTGTAATTTTCACTAAAAACTAGTATAAATATATTAGTAAAATTAATAAAGATAAAAAATGAAACTTATTAAATTATTTGCACTTTTTTTCTTCTTTGTATTTCAAATTTCCAATTTGCAAGCTTTTGAAGATAAAGCTACAAAAGGGTTTATGGGCGTATATGAAGTAAAACAAGGCATTTTAGCACATGATAGAGGATGGTTTGGTAAAAACAGAGAAGGAATTGGCCCTGATTATAATTTTGAATTAATGTTTAATTCACCAAATATTTTAAAGAAAGTTTGGTCTCCTAAACCAATTATAGGTCTTACACAAAATTCATCTGGGGGAAGCAGTTTATACTATGGAGGTATAACTTGGGATGCTAATATCTCTAAAAATTGGTTTGTTACTGGTACAACGGGAATCGCTTATACAAATGGATTAAAAAAACTCCCACAAGGCCAAGTTGCTACTGGTGATAAAAAAATTCAATTTGGTTCCCAATGGTTACATAGAGGCGCTATAGAACTAGGTTGGAATTTTTACGGTAATGATACAATCTCGCTAATGTTTAGCCATGTTTCACATGCAAGCATGCTTAGCGATAAAAATCATGGAATGGATGAATTTGGCATCAGATACGGTTACCGTTTTTAGATTTCGTCTATGAATTTTGGCTTATTTCCTTGTTTATTTATTAAAATGATTAAAAAATAGGTATTATTTGTTAAATACCTGATAACACAGCATAAATCAATTGAAATACAGTAAATTTCAAAATCAAAACATAGTTGTAAAAAAAATTAATTACTTCGGTGATATTTTAAGTATTCTTCGTTTAAATCCAGAAAGATATCCTTATTTACTTCAAAGTTCAGCAAAAGGAAATGTTTTGTGCCGCTATGATATTTTATTTTCATTCCCTCAAAAACAAATAATATTAAATTTTGAAGATATAAAAAAAAAAAATTTTTTAAAAGAATTAGATAAAGAATGGGGAAAAAATAAACAAAAACCAAAAAAAGACGAGGGCGCTTTTCCTTTTTCAGGCGGGTGGTTTGTTTATCTAGGATACGAATTAGTATCCCAAATTGAAAATAAAATAATTAGTCATAAACATCGTTATAATTTTCCAATTGCATTTGCTAGCAGAATTCCAGCAGCAATAATTAAAGATAATTTTAATAATGAAACTTTTATAATTTGTGAAGAAAAGTACAAAGGTTTAATAAAAAAAATTGAAATGGATATAAAAATTTTATTAGAGAAAAAAAAATTTTTATTAAAAGAAAAAAAGATACAAAACAAAATCTTAATTGATTCTTTAACAGAAGAATTACCAAACAATCATATAAAAAATATAAATAAAATTTTAAAATATATTAAAGCTGGAGATGTATTTCAGGTAAATTTATCAAGAGAGTGGTACGGAAAAATAAATAATAAATACTCTGCTTGGGATATATTTTCTAAATTAAAAAAAACAAATCCATCACCGTTTTCAGGATTAGTAATTTATAAAAACAAAGCAATTATTAGCTCGTCCCCCGAAAGACTAATAATGGTAAAAAATGATTATATAGAAACAAGACCAATTGCAGGAACTAGATGCAGAGGTGGAAGTGGGATATATGATGTCGCCTTATCACAAGATCTTTTGAATAATAAAAAAGAAAGAGCAGAACATATCATGCTTGTTGATTTAGAAAGAAATGATTTATCAAAAGTAACAGTTAAAGGATCAGTTAAAGTAAATGAATTAATGATTGTGGAGTCTTATGCTCATGTTCATCATATAGTCTCTAATGTTACAGGAAAAATTAGAAAAAATACAACTCCTGGGGAAATAATAAAAGCAGTATTTCCTGGAGGAACGATCACCGGATGTCCTAAAGTTAGATGCATGGAAATATTAAGTGAAATCGAAAAAACTGGAAGAGGCCCNTATACAGGATCTATGGGTTATATAAATAACGATGGCAGCATGGATTTAAACATCTTAATAAGAACTATAGTTAAAGATAAAAACAATGTTTCAATAAGAGCTGGNGGAGGAATTGTTGCTGATTCAATACCAAAAAGAGAATTGGAAGAAGCAAGAGCTAAAGCAAAAGGTATGATAAATGCTTTAATATAATTATTTAGATGTTTCAAATAAATGGAAAATTAACAAATAAGATAAGTATTGAAGATAGAGCCGTTCAGTATGGTGATGGGATTTTTGAAACTATAGCGGTAAAGGAAACATTGCTAGAATTTTGGAAAGAGCATTATCAAAGATTAAATAAAGGTTGTAAAATTTTAAAAATTAAATGCCCATCAGAAGTTTTTTTAAAAAAAGAAATTAACAAATTTATAAAAAAAACAAAAAAAGAAAAATTTGTTTTAAAAATAATTATTTCAAGAGGTATAGGGGGAAGAGGATATAATCCTCCAAGAAATTCAAAACCAACTAGAATTTTGGGAGTTTATGATTGGCCAAATTATCCTGATATAAATTTTACAAAAGGAATAATGATGAATGTTTGTAAAACAAGAATTTCGATTCAACCTTTTTTATCTCAAATTAAACATCTAAATAGATTAGACCAAATTATTGCTAGATCAGAATGGCAAAGTAAAACTATTGCAGAATCTATTATGCTGGATTTGAATGGTAATGTAATTGAAGGAACAATTAGCAATATTTTTGGAATAAAAAAAAATATTTTCTATACACCCATTATCAAAAATTCTGGAGTCGAAGGTATAATGAGAGGAGTTATTTTAAAATTGCTGAAAGAAAAAAAAGAAAAATACATAATAAAAAAAATAACTTTAAAAGAACTTTTAAAATTTGATGAAATATTTGTTTGTAATTCAATTTTTGGAATTTGGCCAGTTATAAAAATATCTAAAAAAAAGTTTTCTTTTGGCGAAAAAACTAAAGAAATAATTAATTTTTTATCAGATAAAACGTCTTAGTTTCTTTTAAAAATACCTTTTATCCAAAAAAGTCCAAATATTATTATTATTAGAGGAGCCAACCAGAGAAAGTATGTGTTAGAATTAAAACGAGGTTTGAATAAAATAAATTCTCCATATCTTTCTACTAAATAATTCGTTATTTCTTTTTCAGTTTTACCTTCTTTCAATTTTTCTTTAATTAAAACTCTTAAATCTCTTGCTAAAAGTGAATCAGAATCATCAATACTTTGACTTTGACAAACAACACAGCGAATTTTTTTGTTAATTTCTCTTGCTTTTTTATCTAAATTTTCATCAGCAAATATATTTTGAGAAAACAAAGTTAGGGTTATTAAAATTAATATTTTTTTCATTTTTCAATTAATTTTATTTTTGATAAAAGAATTTTTATTTGTTTTTCATTTATAATACCATTTATTTTATGTCTTATAATTCCATTTTGATCTATTAAAAAACTTTCAGGTATTCCATTAACACCCCAATTAATTCCTGTAATACCAGTTTCATCAATTCCAATTTTTGAATATGGATTTCCTAATTTTTCTAACCATACTTTTAAGTTTTTGATATCATCTTTATAATTAATCCCNTAAATTTTGATTGATTTTTGTTTTTTTAATTGAAATAAAAAATCATGTTCGNCAATGCATGGTACACACCAGCTTGCAAAAAAATTTACTAAAATTACTTCTTTTTTGAAATCAATATTATTTAATTTTCCATTTTTCAAACTATTTAGATTAATTTCTGGAACTGGTTTATTTAAAAGAGGTGACTTTAAGTTTTGTTCTTTTTTATTTAATGCAAAAAAAAGAGAAGCAAAAATAAAAATTGTAGTAATTATTAAACCAATATATTTCATTTTTTTTTAAACATNCTATGNGAAAAACTTAAAATTCCACCNANAAANGCCATAATNGAACCTATCCANATCCAAGGNGTTAANGGACTATAATGAAATCTAAAAANCCANGANTCATNAANTGGTTCACTCATAGCTATATAAATATCTGATANACCTCTTGAATAAATNGCTGCTTCNGTAGTAGGAAANTCTTGCACNGGATAAAATCTTTTTTGAGGTTTTAATGTTTTTATAAATTTATTTTTTTTGTATAAATTAAATTCTGCTTCGTGTCCTATATAATTTTTTCCTCTAATTTTTTTTATTTTATCAAAATTTAAAGAATAATTATTTAACAAAACTTTCTCACCAACTTTTAAAGTTTTAATTTTTTCAATTTTCCATAGTGTAGACCCCGTTATACCAGCTATAAAAATAGCAACTCCAAGATGAGCAACTGTCATGCCTAAGTATGTTTTGCTTAAATTCTTTAATTTTTTTAAATAATTTGTCCTTTCAAAAAAATTAAATAATGTTCCAAAAAAAAGCCATGCTGCTAAGAAAATTCCAACTAGAGCGATAATTGGCCCTTGAAAATTTATATAAAAGAAAATGAAGGTTACTAATAAACTTAAAAAAAGAACAGTTTTTAATCTTGATAATAACCCAAAAAAATCATCTTTTTTCCAATTAAGCATTGGAGCAAAAGACATTACAATTATTGCTGGCCCCATAATTAATGTAGAAGTCAGATTAAAATAAGGAGGACCAACGGAGATTTGTTCACCAGTAAAAATTTCAAGAAATATTGGATAAATTGTTCCTATAAAAATTGTTAAAAGTAATGCAATCATTAATAAATTATTAAATACTATTGCCCCCTCTTTAGAAATTGGTGAAATTAATTTTTCTTCTTTAATAGTTGCTGCTTTCTTTGCTAACAAAATAAAAGAACTGAAAATAAAAAAAGCACATATCATTAATATAAAAACTCCTCTTGTTGGATCGCTAGCAAAAGAATGGACTGATGTAATAATTCCAGATCTAACTAAAAATGTTCCTATTAGACTGAAACTAAAACTTAAAAAGGCGAGAAAAATTGTCCATTTTTTTAAAGTATTTCTTTTTTCTAAAACTAAAGTTGAATGAAGTAAAGCAGTAGCGCAAAGCCAAGGCATTAAGGATGCATTTTCTACTGGATCCCAAAACCAAAATCCTCCCCATCCTAATTCATAATAAGCCCACCAACTTCCTAAAGAAATTCCTAATGTTAAAAAGGACCAAGACAATAATACCCAAGGTTTAATTAGTTTTGCCCATGAAGCATCAAAACTTCCTTTATAAAATCTTGCAATGGTAAAAGAAAAAACAATTGATAATCCGACATAACCAATATATAAATTTGGTGGGTGAAAAGCCAGACCGGGATCCTGTAGTAAAGGATTCAAATCCTGTCCATTTACAGGAACTGGTGAAATTACAACAAAAGGATTAGAAGTTAGTAAAATAAATAATAAAAAAATAAAAGTAATTAATGATTGGAATGATAAAGTTAAAGTTTTATAAGGAAGGTCTAGTCTTTTATCAAATTTTGAAATTAAAAAACCAAAAGAAACTAAAACTAGTACCCAAAGTAACATTGATCCTTCATGATTTCCCCAAACACCTGTAATTTTATATAAAAGAGGTTTTGCTGTATGTGAATTTTGATAAACATTTAATATAGAAAAATCAGAAACAACATAAGCAAACATAAGAGAAAAAAAAGCAGTTAAAACAAAAAAAAATTGAAGAAATATAGCTCTATCTGGATTAAGTACTCTTATTTTATTAATATTTCTAATATTTAAAAATTGATAAAGACTAAGTATTGTGGCAAAAATTAAAGATATATTTCCAATTATTGCTGTCATATGA
>PARY01000020.1 GCA_002711715.1 Pelagibacteraceae bacterium
AAATTTTTCCAAAATTTTAAAGCTTCATCCCAATTTTCTTTAGGAGCATAATTTCTTCCCTTCATATAATCGAATGTTATCTGATCTGGGGCTATGAGCCCAGCTCTTGCACCAGCTTCAATGGACATATTACAAATAGTCATTCGACCTTCCATTGATAAATTTTTAATAGCGTCTCCAGCATATTCTATAACATGACCTGTTCCTCCAGCAGTGCCGATTTTCCCAATTAAACCGAGTATTAAATCTTTAGCGGTTATTCCATTCTGCATTTTTCCATTTAAATTTATTCTCATATTTTTTGCTGGTTTTTGTATTAACGTTTGTGTTGCAAGCACATGCTCAACTTCTGATGTTCCTATCCCAAATGCCAATGCTCCAAAAGCCCCATGGGTTGATGTGTGACTATCCCCACAAACTATTGTCATTCCAGGTTGTGTCAATCCTTGTTCTGGGCCAATAATATGAACAATACCTTGTCTAATATCATTTATTGGAAAATATGAAATACCAAAATCTTTTGTATTTTTTTCTAAAGCTTCAAGTTGTTTTTTTGATAACTCGTCTTCTATTTTTTCTCTATTAAGAGTTGGAACATTATGATCAGGCACAGCAAAAGTTTTTTCCGGTTGTCTAACATTTCTTTTAGATAATCTTAATGATTCAAAAGCTTGAGGACTAGTTACTTCATGAACTAGATGGAGATCAATGTACAATAAAGAATTACTACCATCTATATTGTCAATTACATGATGATCCCAAATTTTATCAAATAAAGTTTTAGATGATTTATTTTCAGTCATACTAAATAGTTAATGATTATTTATTAATCTTCTTTATTTTTATTATTATCCTTAGTTTCGTTAATATCTGAAGATTTTTTTTGTGATTTCTCTATATTTTTTTCAGTATTTTTTAATTTTTTTTCCTTTTTTTTTATAATACCTTTTAAATTATTTCTATCCTCTGTTATTTTTGCTTTTCTACCGGTTAATTTCCTCAAATAATATAATTTGGCTCTTCTAACACTACCTTTCGATTTTACTTCAATTTTAGATACATTTGGTGAATACAAAGGAAATACTCTCTCTACTCCTTCTCCATAAGAAATTTTTCTAACAGTAAAAGAAGAGTTAATGCCAGCACTTTTTTTTGATATACAAATTCCTTCAAATGCCTGATCTCTTTCTCTTTTTTTTTCTTTTACTTTCACATACACAATTATCGTATCTCCTGAAGTAAAATCAGGAATTTTTTTTGTTTGTTTAATTTTTTCTAAATATTGCTTTTCAAATGTTTCTAAATTTTTCATTTTTTTACAACTTTCTTAAATAAATCAGGTCTTTTTATTTTAGTTAATTTAATTGATTCTTTTTTTTTCCATTCTTTTATTTTTTTATGATTTCCTGATAAAAGAACTTCAGGAACTTTTTTTCCCAGCCACTCTCTCGGTTTAGTATATTGTGGATATTCAAGAAGATTATTTTCAAATGTTTCACTTTCTAAAGAATCTTCTGAACCTAAAACATTAGGCAACAAACGAACACAAGAATCTATTAAACTCATTGCAGCTATTTCACCACCTGACAATATATAATCTCCCATACTAATTTCTTCCATTTTCCATGTATCAATAACTCTTTGATCTATACCTTCATATTTTCCACAAACCAAAATTAAATTATTTTTTATAGCAAAACTTTTGATTTTTTTTTGATCAAGTTTTTTTCCTTTAGGCGTTAAATAAATTAGCGAACAATTATTTTTTATTTTTTTTGTTATTTTTTTTAAAGCTTCATGAATTATTTCACTTTTTATAATCATTCCTGAACCACCCCCATATGGTTTATCGTCAACATATTTTGGTCCTTTTTTTGAAAAATTTTGAAGATTAATTAATTTTAATGACCAAATTTTTTCTTCAAGTGCTTTACCAGTAATAGAAAATCCCAATGGACCTGGAAACATTTCTGGAAATAATGTTAGGATGTGTGCCGTCCAAGGTGTTGTTGTTTTTTTCATGATAAAACCCTGTTATTTTCATATCAATAATTTTTTAATATAACCCTTTTATCAAAAAATTCTCGATATAAAAGATTTTTTTTTAATCCTTTTTATTTGGATTATCTTCTGATTTAGTTTCTACTTGAGGTTTNTCNTCTGGNTTAGCATCAGCCTTTGGCGCTTCTGTTTGTTTNGGTNTTTCTNTNTGAGGTTTNNCNTCNGCNTTTGGNGCNTCNGTTTNNTTTGGTGTTTCTGTTTGAGGTTTTTCCTCTGGTTTAGCATCAGCCTTTGGCGCTTCTGTTTGAGGTTTTTCCTCTGGTTTAGCATCAGTCTTTGATGCTTCTGCTTGTTTAGGAGCTTCTTTATTATCTCCTTCTTTCTTTTTTACTTTCGGTAAATGTTTTTTTGTTTGTTGTGGTATAGGAGGTTTTTCTACTAAATTTGACTTACTTAGAAAAATTGCCATNTTATAAGAAGGCGTTGCACCTTTGGATAACCAATATTTAATCCTTTCTTCATCAAACAGAACTCTATTTTCGTCTTCTTTTGGTAGTAACGGATTATATGTTCCTAATTTTTCAATAAATTTTCCATCTCTTGGACTTCTTCTATCAGAGACCACTATTCTAAAAAAAGGTCTATTTTTTGATCCTGCTCTTGCTAAACGTATTCTTGTACTCATATTTTTAAATTAATTTTTCAATGTAATATATAATATTTTTTTCTTATTGCAATCCCGGAGGAAGCATATTACCAAAACCTTGTCTCATTAATGTTTTTTTATCCATATTTCCATACCTTTTCATCATTTTTAACATCGTATGATATTGTTTTAGTAATTTATTAACTTCTTGAATTGTCGCACCTGATCCTAATGCAATTCTTTTCTTTCGTGAAGCATGCATAATTTTATGATTATTTTTTTCTTCAAATGTCATAGAAGAAATAATGGCTTGTTGTTTTAAAATAACTTTATCATCAATGTTAGCTTTATTCATTTGATCCTGTATTTTGCTAGCACCTGGAAGTTTTGAAAGAATTCCTTTTATTCCTCCAAGTTTTTTCATTTGNCCCAATTGTTTTGATAAATCATCTAAAGTAAACTGACCATCTTTTATTTTTTTATCTAATTTTTTAGCGTCCTCTTTTTTTATTGTTTCCGAAGCCTCTTCAACTAAAGAAACCACGTCGCCCATTCCAAGAATTCTATTTGCAATTCTATCAGGATGNAAAACTTCTATAGCTTCCATTTTNTCACCAATACCAATTAATTTAATTGGACACCCNGTAACNGAACGCATAGATAAAGCAGCTCCTCCTCTGGCATCTCCNTCTAGTCTTGTTAAAATTATCCCTGTTAATTTTAATTTATTATTAAATTCTTTTGCAACATTAACCGATTCCTGTCCTATCATTGCATCTGAAACAAGTAATATTTCGGTTGGATTTACAGTTTTACTTACATCTTTTACTTCATTCATAAGTTCGTCATTAATTTGGAGCCTTCCAGCCGTGTCTAAAATTAAAACATCGAAAACTTCTTTTTTTGCTTGTTCCAAAGATCTTCCAGCAATTTTTGCTGGTTTTTCTCCTTTAATAATTTCAACTGTTGCTACATCAACTTGCTTACCTAAAGTTGCTAGTTGTTCCTGAGCAGCAGGTCTTTGAACATCTAAAGAAGACATTAAAACTTTTTTTTTATCCTTGTCTTTTAATTTCTTGGCAATTTTTGCAGTGGTAGTTGTTTTTCCAGACCCTTGAAGACCAACTATTAATATTATAACTGGGGGTGTTGCTTTTAAATTTATTGGCTCTTCTTTATCACCAAGTATCTCTTTAAGAGTGTCGTGAACAATTTTTATAACCATCTGGCTAGGAGATACACTTTTTACTATTTTTGATCCAATCGCTTTTTTTTTTGCTTTTTCTAAGAACTCCTTTACAACTTCTAAAGAAACATCTGCTTCCAAAAGAGCTATTCTTACTTCCCTTAAAACGGTATCAACATCATTTTCTGTTAAGGATCCCCTTGACTTTAATTGGTCAAAAATCCCTGTTAATCTTTCAGATAAATTTTTAAACATATTCTTTTACTTAATTATAGATTATATATGTTAAATAAAAAAAAATTCATAAATAAAAAAAATGATTATTAACTACACAAAAATGCATGGACTAAAAAATGATTTTATAATCATTGATGGAAGAGAAAAAAAAATTTTTTTAAACAAAAATAAAATAAAAAAGATTGCAAATAGAAAAGGCGGGCTTGGTTGTGATCAAGTTGTAATATTGGAAAAACCAAAAAAAAAAACTTTTGCATTTATAAAATTTTACAATTCGGATGGTAGTACAACAAAAGCATGCGGAAATGCTGCAAGATGTGTAGCATTTTTGTTAATGAAAGAATATAAAACAAAAAAAATTACAATAGAAACGGAATCAGCTTTATTAAAAGCATCTTTAGTTAAAAATAACAATGTGTCTGTTGATATTGGTAAACCTTGTTTTAAGTGGAATCAAATACCTTTAAAAAAAAAAATAGATGTTGATGAAATAGATTTTAAAATTAATAACCATGTTAAACCGGCTTTAGTTAATGTTGGTAATCCTCATATTATTTTTTTTGTAAAAAATTTAAAAAAAATAAATTTAAGAAANNTAGGCCCAAAAATNGAAAAAAATTCTTTATTTCCTGAAAGAATTAATGTTAATTTTGCTAAAATTTTAAATAATAATAAAATTAAACTAAGAGTTTGGGAAAGAGGATCTGGTATTACAAAAGCATGTGGAACGGGAGCATCAGCTACAGCTGTTGCTGCGATAAAAAATAAGTTAATTAATAAAAGAATATGTCATATCCATATGGAAGGTGGAAAATTAAAAATTGAGTATAAAAAAAATGGTCATATTGTCATGACGGGCCCAATAAAAATTATAAAAAAAGGAGTTTTGAATAATTTTTTTTAAACACTATGAAAAATCAAAACATAATAACATTTGGGTGCAGACTTAATAGTTTTGACTCACAAATTATAANAGAAAANGCAAATTNNGAAAAATTAAANAATATTTTTTTTATAAATACTTGTGCNGTAACAAAAGAAGCTGAAAANCAAGCNAAAAAAAAAATTAGAAAAATAAAAAGAGAAAANCCANANGCAAAGATTATTGTAACTGGTTGTTCTGCACAAATTAATCCTANAGATTATAAAAAAATGAAAGAAGTTGATTTAATATTAGGTAATGAAGAAAAATTTAAATTNAAAAAATACTTAAATTTATTAAATAANAATTCNCCTGNAATTGTGGTTAANNATATTATGTCCGTTAAAGAAACTGCAAACCACTTTATCAAAGGATTTGATAAAAAAGCAAGAGCCTTTGTACAAATTCAAACTGGATGCGATCATAGATGCACCTTTTGTATTATACCTTTTGGAAGGGGAAATAGTAGAAGTGTTCCTATAGCAAAAATTTATAATCAAATAAAAATACTACTTGAAAATGGTTTTAAAGAAATAGTTTTGACAGGTGTAGATTTGACATCGTATGGAAATGATCTTTATGGAGAACCTAAATTAGGAAAATTGATTAAAGAAATATTTAAAAAAATAAAAAATTTAGAAAGATTAAGATTGTCATCATTAGATGCAATAGAAATTGATAAAGATCTAATTGATATAATTAGTCATGAGGAAAGACTTATGCCTCATTTGCATTTAAGTATACAATCTGGGGATAATATTATTCTTAAACGTATGAAAAGAAGACATTCACGTGAAGATGTTATAAATTTGTGTAACAATTTAAAACAGTTTAGAAATAATATTGTTTTTGGAGCAGATATCATTGCTGGTTTTCCAACAGAAACTAAGGAAATGTTTTTAAATAGTAAAAAAATATTATCTGAATGTGATTTAACCTATCTTCATATCTTTCCATATTCAAACAGACCAAATACACCGGCATCAAAGATGCCTCAAATCTCAAATCAAATTATTAAAGAAAGAGCAAAACTTTTAAGAACTGAGGGAAATAAAATACTGCAAAAATTTTTAAAAAAACAAGTGAATAAAAAACACAAGATTCTTTTTGAAAGTGAAACAGAAGGACATTCTGAAAACTTTATTCCAATAAAAACTTTAACTAAACAAAGAACTGGTGAGATTGCTAATGTTAAAGGAAAAAAAGTTGTTGATGGAAAATTAATTTCACAGGTAATATAATGGCCTGGTTAACTAGAATCAAAAACAGTCTTCTCAGTAAGATAAGAAAAAAAATTCCTAAAAAAGATCTCGAATCTGTTGAAAAAACCAGACAAGAAAAAAAAATTAAAAAAATAGAAACTAATAAAGAAGAAATTCTAAAAATTAACAAAATAGAACGAGAGGTTCATAAAGAAGAAGAAAAAAAAGTAGAATTAACTCAAGAACCTATTAAAAATAAAAGTTGGTTTCAAAAATTACGATCTGGTTTATTTAAATCATCTGAAAAAATATCTCAAGGTGTAAAAAAAATATTTGTTAATAAAAAGTTAGATATTCAAACTTTAAATGATTTAGAAGAATTATTAATAATGGCTGATATAGGACCAACGGTTGCTGAAAAATTAACTGCTGAATTAGCAAACGAAAAATTTGATACAAATATCAAGCCTGAAGAAGTAAAAAATTTTTTGGCAAAAAAAATTGAAGAAAAATTAGAAGAAGTAGCAAAACCATTAGTACTTGATTATATTCAAAAACCTATTGTGGTTCTTGTTGTTGGGGTGAACGGAACTGGAAAAACAACAACAATTGGCAAACTTGCGCATCAATACTCAAGTAAAGAAAAAAAAATAATGATAGCAGCCTGCGATACTTTTCGTGCCGCAGCTGTAGAGCAATTACAAATTTGGTCTGAAAGGTCAAGCACAGAATTTATAAAAGGTAGTCAAGGTTGTGATCCTGCTGGCCTTGCATATGAAGCTTTAGAAAAAGCCAAATCAGGAAATGTAGATGTTTTATTTATTGATACAGCTGGAAGAGTTCAAAATAGAACCGAATTAATGGAAGAACTAGCAAAGATTATTAGAGTAATAAGAAAACTAGATCCAGAAAGTCCTCATCATTGTTTATTGACTCTTGATGCAACAACTGGGCAAAACGCATTAAACCAGGTTGAAATTTTTAAAGAAATGGCGGAAATTTCAGGGTTAATAGTTACAAAGTTGGATGGAAGCGCTAAGGGAGGGATACTATTATCTCTTGCAGAAAAATTTGGGTTGCCAGTTCATGCAATTGGAGTTGGTGAAAAAATAGAAGATTTACAATCTTTTGAAGCACAGGAATTTGCTAGAAGTCTTATGGGTTTAGAAAATTAAAAAAAATGGAACAAAAAGGATCATTAATTAAATCACTGATAGAAATCATTCCTCTAATATTATTTTTTATAGCAAATGCAAAATATGGAATAATTTTTGCAACAAAAACATTTGTTATAACTACTTTAATTGCTCTAATTATAAGTTATTTATATTTTAAAAAAATTTCCACCCCTCTTTTAATAACTTCTTTTTTAGTTTTAATTTTNGGAGGNCTNACTATTTTTTTTAAAGATCCNACTTTTATAAAATTAAAACCAACNATTGTNTATNTTTTATTTTCNNNNTTTCTTTTTNTAGGNTTNGCNTTAAAAAAAAATTTTTTNNAAATTTATCTATCAANTNTNATNAAANTAAATGANNNNGGNTGGAATANANTAACTANAAGNTGGGGAATTTTTTTTNTNNTAATGGCTNTNNTAAATGAAANTATTTGGAGAAATTTTTCGACAGATTTTTGGGTTTCTTTTAAAGTATTTGGTTTTTTACCNTTAACTATAATTTTTACANTANTACAGCAAANCTTAATTAAAAANTANTCAATTANATAATTTTTTTAGAAACGATANCTATAAANAATNCCGAAAGTATCTANNCCTTCATTTGNATCTTCNCCCCAAAGATNTGCATTTGANATATGATCNAATCTTAATGAAATAGAATCTTTACCATAAAAATTCCAACCTATTTCTACAGCTTCGCGAAATAGCAAACTTGATCCTAATTCTTTTTTATCAGTTTGAACATTGCTAGCAGAGTGAATTGTATCTCCATTATGATAAGCTAATCCCCAACTAAAATTAAAAAACATTCTTTTTGGTAGTTTATAATCCCATGTAACTCCCGCNTAAGCTTGACTTGTATCTCCTCCCATATTAATTGTTGCACCAATATGGGGTCTTGGTTTACCTAGCCAAAACAAATTATAATTTATTTTCCTGAAGAGAAACTCAAATGTCGAATCCAAACCTTCTTCTTTTTGTCTTCCAAAAATACCAGCATCATGAGCAACAACACCTGTTTTTACTTCATTAATAAAAAANGGGCTGCCTTTTTTGTCAAAAGTAAAAGCGTTATTCGTTACGCTAAAAAAAGAAAAAGCTATAATAATAATTTTTAATTTATTAATCATTGAATTTATTATAAAAAATTAATATTTAGTTACAAGAAAATATTCAATTAATGAATTTTTAATAAAAAATTTGGTTTTAACCCACCTACCTTTATCATCATACCAAATCTCATAATCTATTTTTTTTCCATTAGGCTTATCTTGCTCTCCTCTAATTTTGTATTTTTGTGCAAAAATTGTATCATTAGCCGTTTTAATTGCTTCAAAATCTTTTTTTTCAACACTTATAAATCTTTTCTTTCCATGTTGGATATCAAATAACATTTTTTTTTTTAACCAATTTTGATTCCAATAAGAAGTAAATAAGCTATCACCATTTATTAAAAAAACTTTTTTNNTAGATTTAATTTCTATTTTTGACCCTTTTCTTTTTGCTATAAGTTTAAATTTTCTTCTATTTTTTTCCGTAGAAGTTTTTGCTTCATCAAAATTATTATTAATCCAAATTTCTTTTCCTTTGTGAGAATATTTAAAAAATGGTATTATCCCTATTAATTTAATAGTCGTCTGAATTTCTGTATTTACAACAATCCTATCTTCTATATTTTGAAAGAAGAGTTTGTGAAAACCTATTTTTTTATTATTTTGAAAAATTTCAAATTCGTGAATAGGTTTATAATTAAAACAAAATGCGTTATTTGAAGAAAAAAAATAAATAAGAAAAAGAAAAATTTTAATTGTGTTTTTCATTAAAGCACAAAATATAAGTATCAAAGTCAATTATTATGAAATATAGACAAATAAACAAACAAAATATTTGGGTAGAAAAACTTTCAAAAACAAATTTTAAAGACTCACCATGTTTATTTTTAGATAGAGATGGAGTTTTGATTAATTGGAAAGATTATTCTATGAAAACAAAAGATGCAAAATTAATAAATGGTTGTGATAAAATTATCAAAGAATGTAATAAAAAAAAAATACCAGTTATATTAATCACTAACCAAGGAGGAATAGGTTTGGGGATACATACTTGGAATGATTTTATAAAAATTCAAAAAATAATTATTAATAAACTATTAAAAAAAGGAGCACAAATTGATGGTGTAATTGCATGCCCACACCATCCACTAGCAAAAGGAAATTATAAACATAAAAATCATCCATGTAGGAAACCTAACGGCGGTATGTTTTTAATAGCAAAAAAATTATTTAAAATAGATTTACAAAAATCTTGGATGGTTGGAGATAAAATAAATGATTTAATTGCTGCAAATTCTAAAAATTTAAAAAAAGGTTTTCTTGTTCTTACAGGTTATGGAAAAGAAGAAAAAGAAAAAATAAAATTATTACCTAAAAATTTTTTTTCTTTAAAAATACTTCCTTCTCTTAAAAATTTAAAAATTACTTTTTAAAGAATTATATATTCTATTTTTTTCGGAAATTTTTTATCTTTCCAAATTGCTTTCAGATCAAAAATTTTACCATTATTATTTAATTTCTTATTAAAGAANGAATAATTTAATTTTTTATAATTATCATGGGCTACTGCTAAAATAATTACGTCATATTTATTTTTTTTAGAAAGCTTTGTAAGACTTAAATTCATTTTTTTTACCTCTTTTTCATACGCATACGGATCATTTATATAAACTTTGTGTCCCCTTTTTTTTAATGATTTTATTAAATCTACAATTTTTGTATTCCTTAAATCACTAACATTTTCCTTAAAAGTTAAACCTAAAACTAAAATTTTGTTTTTTTTACTAATATAATTACTTATGTATTGAGCTAAAAATATTGGAAAATTATTATTAATTTTTCTTCCAGAAAGAATTAAATCTGACCCAGTTTTTTTCTTTTTTGCTAAATATGCTAAGTAGTAAGGATCAACGCCAATACAATGACCACCTACAAAACCAGGTTGAAAATTTAAAAAATTCCATTTTGTTCCGGCTGTCTTTAAAACATCAAAAATATTTATATCAATTTTTTTAAAAAGTTTTGTAATTTCATTTATAAAAGCAACATTTATATCTCTTTGAGTATTTTCAATCACTTTGGCAGCTTCTGCGGTTTTGATGTTTTTAGCTACAAAAATTCTACCTGAATTAATTTTTCCATAAATTTTTTTTAAAATTAATTTTGTTTTATTACAATCTCCTGAAACAACTTTTGTTATTTTATCAATTGAATGAACTTTATCACCTGGATTCATTCTTTCAGGAGAATAACCTAAATAAAAATCTTTTCCTGGGATTAAATGAGAATATTTTTTTATTTCAGGCCCGCAAATTTCTTCCGTGACACCTGGATAAACAGTACTTTCAAAAATTACTATTGATCCTTTGGATATAATTTTTCCAATATCTTTACAAGCTTGTAATAAAGGCTTAAGATCTGGTTGGTTAGATTTGGTTACCGGTGTTGGAACAGTTACAATAAATATATTAGAATTTTTTAAATTTTTTAGATTTGTAGAATACTTTAATTTTGTTTTTTTTAATTCAACAAAACTAACTTCCCTGTTCTTATCAAAAAATTTTTTTAATTCTTTTATTCTTTGTTTGTTTTTGTCAAATCCTAAAACATTATAATGATTTGATAATTTTATAGCTAAAGGCAGTCCTACATAACCTAAACCAAAAATAGAAATGTTTAATTTGTTTCCCATTATTTAATATTTGAAATGTTAATATAGTAATTTATGTTGTAAAACATAATGATTATTTGTTATCTATGAATAAAAATAAATGACTAAGTTTTTACTTCTTATATATAAAATTCTATCAGTAATTTTTCTTCCAATAATAATAATTATTATTATTTTTAGAATTTTTCAAAACAAAGAAATAAATAATAGAATTAAAGAAAGATTTGCTTTTTCATCAAAAAAAAGGCCGGAAGGTAAACTAATTTGGATTAATGCATCAAGTATAGGAGAATATCTTGCAACTCTTTCATTAATAAAAAAAATCAGAAAGATTAAACCAAAAACAAAAATATTGATTACAACAAACACTAAAACCTCCGCTTTGCTTGCGCAAAAAATTACAGATAAAAATATTGTTCATCAATTTACCCCTCAAGATAATCCTTTGGTTATTAAAAAATTTCTTAATTACTGGAAACCTTCTTTAGTTTTATGGATGGAATCTGAATTTTGGCCAATAATTTTAAATGAAACAAAAAATTACAGGATAGAAATTATATTACTTAATGGCAGAATGTCTGACAAATCCTTTAAAAACTGGAATTACTTTAAATTCTTTTTTAAAGAAATAATTTCAAATTTCTCTTTAATTTTAGCTATGTCAAAAATCGATCAAAAAAATTTTAAAAAGCTTGGTGCGAAGAATGTAAATTTCATAGGTAATTTAAAA
>PARY01000021.1 GCA_002711715.1 Pelagibacteraceae bacterium
AAGGATTTAACTCTCGCAAGGCTAAGTTTAATTTATTCAGTTAAAATTGTTTTAAACAACGGTTTAAGTTTATTAGGCGTAAAATCATTAGAAGAGATGAGATAAAAAAAAAAAATGAATTTTATTAAATTTTTATTAGTAATTATTATTTTCATCATATTTTTTTTTCTTTTAAACCATTATACAAATCTTGAAAATTATAAATTTAATAATAAAAGTACTATTCCAATAATTGAATCAGATAACAAACCATTTAAAATTTTACCACCACCAGAAGATAATAATAATCCATTAGAAAATTCATGTACCTTAAATGATGAATGTTAAAAATAATTTTTCAAAAAAACCAATTCCTGTTATTTTTGGTGTAAAAAGTCTTAAACTGAATAAAAAAGAAAAAAAATTTTTTCAAGAATCAAATCCTTTAGGATTTATCCTGTTTGAAAGAAATTGTAAGACTTATAATCAGATTAAATTATTAATAAAAGATTTAAAAAAAACTACTTCTCATAAACACACTATGATTATGATTGATCAAGAAGGCGGTCGCGTTGCAAGATTAAAAAAACCTAATTGGAAAACATATCCAACTGCTAGCTATTTTGGAATTAAAGCTGAAAAAAATTTAGCTGCTACAAAAAAACTAGTGTTAAAAAATTCCATGAGCATTGCAAAAGATTTAAAAAAACTTGGAATTAATATGAATTGTGCTCCAGTATTAGATGTTAAATATGATTTTACAAACAATGTGATAGGGGACAGATCTTTTTCTTCAAATCCACTGATTGTAAATGAATTAGGAAAGTCTTTTTGCGATGGTCATAAAAAAATAGGAATTATTCCTATTATAAAACATATTCCCGGACACGGGCCCTCAAATAAAGATAGTCATAAAACAACGCCAAATGTTAATTTAGATCTGCTATCATTAAATAAGAAAGATTTTTTACCATTTAAAAAATTAAATAAAGAAGCAGCCGCTATGGTTGCACACATNATTTACAATAAAATAGATAAAGATATNGCTTGNTGTTCAAAGAAAATTATTAAAACAATAATAAGAAAAAAAATAGGTTTTAAAGGTTTACTAATTTCAGANGACATAAATATGAAAGCATTAAAAGGAACAATTAAAAACAAAATAAACGCAATTTGTAAATCTGGGTGTGAAATAATTTTGCATTGCAACGCTAATGCAAAGGAAATGATGCAAATTTACNCATCGATTCCCTTAATTAAAAATAAAACATTAAAAAAAGTTAGTAAATTGAATAAGTTAACCTAATTTTATTAGATAAAATTATAGTTTTTATAATATAGAAAAAATAATTATTAATTCTTATAATTAAATCAGTATAAATACAAATTATATAAGTCTAATATTATTGTAATGAATGATTTCGTATTAAATATTGATGGTTATGAAGGTCCAATAGAACTACTACTAGATCTTGCAAAAAAACAAAAGGTAGACTTAAAACACATCTCCATTTTAGAACTTGCTGATCAATATTCAAATTATGTGAAAAGTAAAATTAAAACTACTAATTTAACATTAGTTGCAGACTTTCTTGTTATNGCTTCATGGTTAACTTATTTAAAATCTAGATTACTTTTGCCAGAAAAAAAGAAGGAAGAAATCCACGCTAGCACGCTTGCTGAAAATCTTCGTGAACAATTAATTAAACTAGATGAAATGAGAAAAGCTGGAATAAAAATTTTATCACGACCACAATTGAACAAGGATTTTTTTAAAAACGGTTTAGATAAAAGTACTTTTGTTAAAAATCAATATACTTTTGATTGCACATTATATGATTTATTAAAAAATATTGTTGATATAGACACTAGAAAGAAAATTAAAAATTTTAAATTAAATTTAAANAGAGCTTGTACTGTGGAAGAAGCAATAAAAAATTTAAAAAAATTTTTTGAATTAAAAAATGACGAATGGATTCCATTAGAAAATATAATNAAAAATAATGAAACTGATGATTTTATAAAAAAATCATACACTTCATGTCATTTTTCTGCATCATTAGAATTAGCTAAGGAAGGTGTTATTAACATAAGACAACACGCACCTTTTGCACCTATTTATATAAAAAAAAAAGCAGTTAGAAAATGACAAACGATAAGAACACCTGCTTAAAAGTTATAGAAGCAATTTTATTTGCTAATTCTGATCTAGTTGATGAAAAAGATTTAAACAAAAATATTCCTAAAAATTTAAATATTAAAAAACTTCTTAATGAATTAAAAAATATTTATAAAAGTCGTGGCATCAATATTTATAACGTAAAAAATAAATGGGGCTTTAGAACCTCACCTAGTATGTCCAATTATCTTAAAATTGAAAAAAATTTAAAACGAAAATTATCCAAAGCTGGCGTAGAAACTCTTGCAATTATTGCTTATTATCAACCAGTGACTAAAGGTGAAATAGAAAAAGTTAGAGCAAGAAATATTAGTCAAGGCACTATAGATATTTTGATAGAAAGAGGTTGGATTGAATTAAAAGGTAGAAGAAAAACACCAGGCAGCCCATTAACTTGGGGAACAACGGATAAATTTCTTGAACATTTCAATTTTAAAGATTTAAAAGAGCTTCCAACTTTAAAAGAAATTAATCAGCTAGGTATTGAAGAAAAAAGAGGGTAAGTTTGAATTTAATTAAAGATTTTTTTGTTCATAAATCTTTCAATCTATGGATTTTCTTTTCTTTACTTATAGCTTTTTTTTTATCATTTCCTATTCTTTCATTAATATTTAACGTTATTTTAAATTATAATACTGAATGGAATATTGTACTTAATATTGAAATATGGAATTACTTTTACAATTCTTTATGTATAATTTTATTTCAGTCAATATTTGTAGCTTTTTTTGGTGTAATTTGTGCTTGGATTGTAACAACATACGATTTTCCTTTTAGAAAAACTATTGATCTTTTTTTATTATTACCATTAAGCATACCGCCATATGTAGCTGCGATAGCATATGGAGAACTTTTTGATTATTCTAGTTTTTTTCAAATNTTTTTTAGGGAAAATGTACCAATTTTAAATAATATTCATTTACCAAATATAAGATCTCTACCCGGAGTTATTTTTATTTTTTCTATAACTCTTTATCCTTATGTTTATATTATTTCTAGAGCCGCGTTTTCTGAAATTTCATATACGTATAGNGAAATTGGCAAAACTCTTGGTTTAAAACAATTAAGTATATTTTTTAAAGTTTTTTTACCATTAGCAATTTTTCCAATAATAGGTGGAATTATCTTATCAATATTAGAATCTTTAAATGATTTTGGTACTGTTCAATATTATGGNGTTGATACATTTACAACAGGAATTTATAAAACATGGATTGGCTTAGGTGATATAAACTTAGCTGCNCAAATATCAATTTTTTTTTTATTTTTTATTTTTTTTATTTTATTTTTNCAAAAAAAATTTTTTTCTAATGAAAAGATTAATTTAAAAACAACTATTAAAAAAAAAACAAATTTATTAACTTCAAGTAAGTTAAAAAATATATTTATAATTTTTTTTTGCATCTTACCTGCAATTCTAGGTTTTTTTATACCTTTTATTTTTTTAATATCTAATTCAGTTAAGGCTTTAGAAGTTTTGTTATTAAAAGATACTATTATTAACACATTCAATACTGTTTTTCTTGCAGTTACAGCTTCTTTAATAATAATTTTTTTATCGATGTTAATAAATTACTCAGCTAGGATTAATGAAACCAGAATAAATTTATTTTTCAATAAAATAGCTTCTCTTGGATACGCAATACCAGGTTCAATAATTGCAATAGGAATACTCATACCTTTTACATATTTTGATAATTTTTTTATTAATTTCTTTAAGATGAATTTTAATTTAAATATAAACGCTTTTTTTACGGGNAGTATATTTATGCTATGTTTTGCATATATTGTCCGTTTTTTTACAATATCCCAAACAAATATTGAAAGTAGTTTTTATAGAATATCAAGAAATATAGATNACACGGCTAGGGTTTTAGGAAAAAAATCAATTCCAATTCTATTTAATATTCATATTCCTTTGATGTCGTTAAGTGTATTACTAACCTTAATTTTAATTTTTATAGAAATAATAAAAGAATTATCTGCAACTCTTATTTTAAGACCATTTAATTTTAATACTTTAGCTGTACAAGTATACGAATACGCATCAGAAGAAAAAATTATTGAATCTTCAATACCTTCATTAATTATTGTTGTTTTATGCGTAATTGGCGTAATATTTATGTCAAAAATTAATAACCAATTATTTAAAAGTGGTGAAAGACAATAATATATTAATTCAAAATTTATCTCAGATAAAAGATAATAAAAAAATATTGGACAATATCAACCTTAGCATTCCTATTAATAAAGTTATATGCCTTGTCGGACCTTCAGGTTGTGGTAAAACATCTTTATTAAGAGTAATTGCTGGANTGGATAAGTTTAATTTAGGAAAAATTTTTTTNGACAATAAGCTTATTTCAAAACCACAATTCTCAGTTCCTACAGAAAATAGAAAAATAGGTTTAGTTTTNCAAGAATCAAATTTATTTCCACATTTAAATATTTTTAAAAATGTTTCTTTTGGATCTAAAAAAAAAAAGTTTAAAGATATTCAAAAAGAAACATTTGAAATTTTAAAAAAAATTGGCTTGCCTCATTTCTCTAATATTTATCCACATCAATTATCAGGCGGACAAAAGCAACTTGTAGCAGTTGCAAGATCATTAATAACAAAACCTAAATTACTTATGATGGATGAACCTTTTGCAAATTTAGATCAAAGATTAAAAAATAAAATTCGTGATATAATATTACACTTACTTCAAAAAACACATACAACTGCGCTAATAGTAACCCATGATCCTGATGACGCTATGTTTATGGGAGATTTTATTGCAGTTATGAATAAAGGAAAGATTTTACAATTCGATACTCCTGTTAATATTTATAACAAACCAAATTCATCATTTGTAGCTAGATTTTTTGGAGAAACTTTATCTTTAAGATCTAAAGTAAATAACAGACAAGCTAAAACTATATTCGGTCCTATAAAAATTACAGGCTCTAATTCAATAAATGCAAAAGAAATTGAGATAATTTTTAGATCTGAAGCTTTTACTATAACTAAGAATAATTCTAAAAAAAATTTAAGAAAAATTAAAACTAAAATAATTGCTGTTAAATATATTAGTGAAAACTCTTATTTACATCTTGATATTTTGACTAGTTCTATTCAAAAACACATACATATAAAAATTCCAGGAAAATTTATCCCACCAAAAAATAAAATTTGCTATATTAATATNGGTAAAAAAAATTTTTTTATTTTTAAATATAAGTAAATTTNTAGGTTGAATTAAATATGGCTCCAAGTTTTTGGCAAATATTATTAGTCTTAGTTATAATCTTAATTCTTTTTGGAGCAGGTAAATTACCTGTTGTTATTAAACAACTTGGTAAGGGTCTTCAAACTTTACGTTCTTCATTAAAAGAAGGATCAAAAAAAAGGAAAAAATAGTTAAATCGTAAAAAATGCTTAACATTGGATGGACTGAATTACTTCTTATAACTGTTGTTTTTCTTATTTTTATAAAACCTAAAGATTTTCCTTTTTTTATAAAAAAAATAGCTAAATTTTTTTATAAAATTAAAAATTATATATCAGATATAACAGAAGANNTTAAAGAAGAAATTTATATTGATGAATTTAAAAAAAAAAATAANGAAATACTAAAAATTGAGAAAGAATTAAAAAAATTAAAAAAAAAATAGAAATTGATTTNAAAAAAAAATAATAAAAAAATATTNTTATCAAATCATCTGATTGAGTTAAGAAATAGATTTATTTATTTTTTTTTATTTTTTTCCATTTCTTTCCTTATTTCATATTTATTTATAGAAGATATTTTTAATTTTGTTATTAATCCCTTCATTGACTCTGTAGATTTTAAAGAAAATAAAAGACTTATTTACACAGGTTTAGCAGAAGCATTTTTTAGTTATCTAAAATTAGCATTGGTTTCAGCATTTATATTTTCGTCTCCTTTTTTTATTTATCAAATATGGGCATTTGTTGCTCCTGGATTATTAAAAAGAGAAAAAAAAATTATTTTTCCATTTTTGTTTTTAATACCATTAATGTTTTTATTAGGTTTTGTTTTTCTTTATTATTTTATTATACCTATTGCGTGGGATTTTTTTATTGCTTTTGATACTTCGGGATTAGAGAAGAGTTTTACACTCGAACTTGAGCCAAAAATAAATGAATATATTTCTTTAACTTTAAAACTGGCTTTTGCATTTGGAATAGCATTTCAGTTACCAACAGCAATTTTCTTGTTAACAATTTTAGGACTAACTTCACCAACTGATTTACAAAAAAAAAGAAGATTTGTAATAGTTATAATTTTTTTATTATCTGCAATAATAACTCCTCCTGATGTAATTTCACAAATAGGATTAGCTATACCAGTTATTTGTTTATACGAATTTTCAATTTTTATATCAAAATTTTTTGAAAAAAGGAAAAAGTAATTTTTTTGTTATAATATATTTTAATTAGAGAAAATGTTAGATATCAAATGGATAATAAATAATCCTGAAGAAGCAGATAAATCTTTCAAAAGAAGAGGGTTAGAACCTTTAGCAAATAAATTAATAAAAATGAGTAAATCTAGATCACAAGCTTTTGTTAAACTTGAGAATTTATTAGAACAAAGAAACAGTCTTTCTAAAGAAATATCAAATATTACTGATAAATCAAAAAAAAATGAAGTAATAAAAAAAGTAAAAGTTTTAAAAGAAAATATTACCAATTTACAAGAAAATAAAATTTCAACAAACTCAGATCTTGATAGTTTTCTAATGGAACTGCCTAATTTTTTAGATAATACAGTTCCTAATGGAAAAAATGATAACGACAATGTTGAAATAAGAAAAGTTGGCAATATAAAAGAATTTGATTTTAAAATTAAAGATCATGTTGATATAGGTGAGAAGTTAGATCTCTTAGATTTTAAAACTGCCACAAAAGTATCAGGACCAAGATTTGTTTATTTAAAGAATAATCTTGCGAGAATGGAAAGGGCATTAGCCACATTTATGATTGAAAGCAATATTAAATTCGGTGATTTTAATGAAATTNACACTCCTGTTTTAGTAAACGAAAATGCATTAATTGGTACAGGACAATTACCTAAATTTGATTCGGATATTTTTAAAACAAGAGAGAATTTATGGCTTATTCCTACAAGTGAAGTTACTTTGGTAAATTTAGTAAGAGATAAGATTATAGAAAAAGAAGAATTCCCTATACGTTACACAGCTTATTCATCTTGTTTCAGATCAGAAGCAGGTGCAGCAGGTAAAGATACAAGAGGACTTAAAAGACAGCATCAATTTGGTAAAGTAGAAATTGTATCCATTACAAGCCCAGAAGAATCTGAAAAAGAACATTTATTTCTTTTAAATACGGCGGAAAAAATTTTACAAGATCTTGAACTACCGTATAGAGTTTGTGAATTATGTGCAGGTGAAGTCGGATTTGCTTCAAAAAAAACATTTGATCTTGAAGTATGGATACCTAGTACAAAAAGTTATATGGAAATTGCAAGTATTTCTAATTGTGGGGATTTTCAGAGCAGAAGAATGAATACTAGATATAAAATTGATGAAAAAAGAGAATATCCTCATACTCTAAACGGTTCTGCTTTAGCAATTGGTAGATCTATTATTGCTATTTTAGAAAATTATCAAAATAATGACGGTACAGTAAACATACCAAAAGTTCTAAAAAAATATATGAATAATATAGAGAGGTTATAATTTTTTTTGATAGTAAATCTAAAAAGAATTAATTTAATTCTACAATTACGTAAACTTGGTATTACCAATCATCTAGTATTGTCAATTTTAGAGAAAGTTCCTCGAGAAAAATTTATAGATAAAGGATTATTTTATAAAGCATATCAAAATGACGCATTGCCAATAGATTGTAACCAAACTATAAGCCAGCCTGCAGTTGTTGCAAAAATGACAGAGTTATTAGAACCCAATAAATTATTTAAAGTATTAGAAATTGGAACAGGCTCGGGATATCAAACTGCAATTTTATCTAAATTATTTAAAAGAATTTACACTATTGAAAGACATAAAATTTTAATGGAAAAAGCNAAAAAAATATTAACTAATCTTAAGATAAATAACNCAGTTTTTTACTATGGAGATGGAATGCAGGGATGGCCTAGAAAATTTTCTTTTGAAAGAATACTTATTACAGCTGTATCTCAAAATTTACCAATAAAAATAACAAGCCAATTATCAGAAGGAGGCATTTTAATTTTGCCNTTAAAGTATAATAATGATCAATATATAACTAAAGTAAAAAAAAAGAATGGAAAACTGTATTTTAAAAAATATTGGAGAGTTCGGTTTGTGCCATTAGTTTCAGGTATTAATTGAATTAAATGTTTAATTTTTTTTAAAAAAATATATTATTTAAAAAAATATTTTTTTACTAATTTATTATGAATGAAGCTTTTGCATCTTTTCTACCGTTAATATTAATATTTGTTATTTTTTATTTTTTGTTGATAAGACCTCAACAAAGAAAAATGAAGGAGCATAGAGAAATGATAAGTAAACTTAAAAGAGGGGACGATATAATAACTGCTGGAGGTATTTATTGTAAAGTTTCTCGTGTTATAGATGAAAATAAGATTGAAGCTCAGATATCAAATAATGTTAAGATTGTTATATCAAAACCAACAATTACTAGCGTTATTAATAATTCATCTAATNCCAATAACAAATAGAATAATAATTTTAAATTAATGGTACAATTCAAAAAATGGCAATTATATTTAGTAATTCTATTTAGTTTTTTTGCTATAATATTTGCACTTCCAAATTTTTTATCTAAAGAAACTTTAAAAAAATTTCCAACTTTTATTCCATCTGATCAAATTGTTTTAGGATTAGACTTACAAGGAGGATCATATTTATTGATAGAAGTTGACACAGAATCTGTTATATCAGAAAATTTTGAGGCTTTTTCTGACAGTGTAAGACTATCTTTAAGAAAAAAAAAAATACGATATTCAAAATTTAATATTAAAAATAATAATTTATTTTTTAATATTAAAGATGAAAGTAAAAAGGAAGAATTATCAAAAATTTTATCCAAGTATTCACAAGATATTTCTTTTGAATATTCTGACGATAGATTAATAAAGATTTTTTTTAATAATACAAAGATTAAAAATATTCAGGATACATCAGTATCTCAATCTATAGAAGTTGTAAGAAGAAGAGTAGACGAATATGGTACAAAAGAACCTACTATACAAAGACAAGGATTAGACAGAATATTATTAGAGCTCCCAGGAATTACCGATCCTGAAAGATTGAAAAAGTTATTAGGAAAAACTGCAAAATTAACATTACAAATTATAGATGAAGATTTATCATCCAATGATCTAAAGTCTGGTAAGGCTAAACCTGGTACAATTATTTATGAATCAGATAACGAATTTGATTCAGCTGGTAACCCTGTATTATATGCTGTAAAAAAAAGAAATACTATATCAGGAGATTTATTGTTAAATGCTTTCCCTACATTAGATAGAGGTTCACCTGTTGTATCCTTTGAGTTTAATAATAAAGGGGGAAAAAAATTTGGAAAAATAACAACAGAAAATATTGGAAAAAGATTAGCTATTGTTTTAGATAAAAAAATTATAAGCTCACCTAATATAAGAGAGCCAATTACTGGTGGAAAAGGAATTATAACAGGGCAATTTACTTTTCAGGAAGTAACAGATTTATCTATGCTCTTAAGAGCTGGCGCTTTACCTGCACCTTTAAATATTATTGAAGAAAGAACAGTGGGTCCAAGTTTGGGAGCAGACTCAATTAAATCTGGAAAGTTTGCATCTATTTTAGGTTTTGTTTTAATTATTATTTTTATGTTTCTAGTTTACGGGGTTTTTGGAATTTTTGCTAACATCGCATTATTTTTTAATTTATTAATTTTATTAGCAATATTAACTTCGATTAAAGCTACTCTAACACTTCCAGGAATAGCAGGCATTGTTTTAACTATTGGAATGGCGGTTGATGCAAATGTATTGATATTTGAAAGAATAAAAGAAGAAATTAAACATAATCTTTCACCGATTGCAACAATTGATACTGGATACAAAGAAGCTTTTAAAACTATTATTGACGCAAATATCACTACACTTATCGCTGCTATAATGTTGTTTGGTTTGGGATCTGGCCCTGTTAGAGGTTTTGCAGTAACACTTTCAATTGGTATTTTGACTTCAATGTTTACAGCAATAATGTTTACAAGAATTTTAATACTTATTTGGTTAAGAAGAAAATCACCAGAAAGGATTAATTTATAAAATGCCTATTTTACGAATTATCAAAAGCNCTACTAATATTAATTTTATGAGAATAAAAAAATTAACTTTATTTATATCNACAATTTTATTTCTTTTATCCTTATCTTTAATTTTTATTAAAGGTTTAAATTTAGGAATTGATTTTACAGGAGGAACTTTAATTGAAGTTAGATTTAAAGAAAATATTGACTTAAATAATTTAAGAACAAAGATGAATAAATTAAATTTAGGTGAAATTCAATTACAAACTATAGGCAATGAGAATGATATTATTTTTAAAGTTCAAGATAATAAAAATAAACAAATACAAACAGTGCAAATTATAAAGGAAAGTTTAAGTGACCAGTCTGTAGAATATAGAAGAACTGAATTTGTAGGACCAAAGGTAGGTAGTGAATTAGTAAATGCAGGAATAATAGCTGTTATTTTTTCATTAATTGGAATACTTATATATATATGGATAAGATTTCAATGGAATTTTGCACTTGGTGCAATTATAGCGTTAATACATGATGTTATTTTAACTTTAGGTTTTTTTTCAGTTTTACAGTTAGAGTTTAATCTTGCAACGGTTGCAGCAGTTCTGACAATTGCTGGTTATTCAATTAATGATACCGTTGTTATTTATGATCGTGTAAGAGATTCAATGAGGAAATATAAACAAATTACTTTTGATGAAGTCATTAATATATCTTTAAATAGCACCCTAACAAGAACATTAATGACAAGTTTAACAACTCTCTTGGCTTTAATAGCATTACTTACTTTTGGTGGAATTGTTATTTCTAGTTTTATTATTGCACTTATATGGGGTGTTTTAATTGGAACGTATTCATCAATGTATGTTGCGTCACCTATTTTAACCTATTTCAGAAAAGATAATAAGTGAAATTAAAGATGGAAATTAATTTATTAAATTATAAAAAAATAAAAATACATGGATATGGTAAAAATAAATTTTTAATATCCGGAAAGAAATATACAAATCCTATTTTAATTTTAAAAAATAAAGTTATACAAAAAAAGAATCTGAAGATTAACAATTTAAAAAAAAAATTCTTAAATGATATTATTTTAAAAAATAAATTAGATTTTTTAGTATTAGGTGTTAATACAAAAAAAATTAAAGGTTCTTGTTTAAATAAAAGAAACTCAAAAATTGAATTAATGTCTACAGGTGCAGCTTGCAGGACATTAAATATACTTCTTTCAGAGGAAAGAAATATTGGTGCCTTATTATTTCCAATTAATTAGTATAGATTTTGAGCCGATACCATCGCATATAGCATAGGTATGGATAAAGCTGTATTTGTTCTTGAAAATAGCATTGCTTTTCTTGCCGCTATAGGCTTTTCATCATCATTAGCGGATACAATTCCTAGTACAATTTTTTGATTTGGCCATATAATCATCCAAACATTATAAGCCATAATTATACCCAACCACATTCCAATACCTATCGCAGTGTCTTTTTGTGAACCTTCAATTATTCCAAATGTTAGAGCATTAAGTAAATAACCATTTAAATGCGCAGTTGTAAGGCCAGTTATTATAGTTGCTAAAGCTGCCCATCTAAACCAAAATAATGCTTTAGG
>PARY01000022.1 GCA_002711715.1 Pelagibacteraceae bacterium
CCACTTAAATTAATATGAGTTCCAAAAGTTTCTTGATTTGGCCAAAATACAGAAACTTTCTCAGCAGTTTTTCTATCTTTTTCATTTTTACTATTTAACATATTTGCTAAATAATATGTGTTTGCGACAGTAATATCACATTGACCCGATGCAATGGTTTTAATTTGATCTCTATCACTNCCATAAGGTTTTNTNGNAAANTTTTTNACTAAATTTTTTATCCANTCTNCAGTCTTGTTNTTCTCCNANATTTAAAATCATATANGCAATCAAAGATTGGTTATANACATTATTTGANGATCTCATACAAATTTTATTTTTCCATTTCTCTTCAGTTAGATGTTCATAATTTTTTAATTCATTTATATTTACCCTTTCTTTTGAATAAATTATTGGTCTTGCTCTTACTGATAATCCAAACCAATCATTGTCTTTACTGGTATATTTTTTTGGTATATTTTTTTTTAATATTTTTGAATCAACTTTTTCAAATAAATTATTTTTTTTTGCTCTTGATAACCTAGCAATATCTGTTGTTAGTAAAATATCTGCTTTAGTATTTGTTCCTTCAAGTTTTAATCTTTCTATAAATTCATCAGATTTTCCAGTTATTATGTTTACTTTTATTTTTTTATTTTTTTCAAACTCTTTTATTAAAGGCTTTACTAAGTGTATCTTTCTACCTGAATATATGTTTAATTCATNTTCTGATTTTGACTCTAAAGCCAAGTACGTAAAACTTATTAAAAAGATTACAAACAAAGAACTTAAAAAAAGGTTTTTTTTCTTATACATTTAAAATTCATTATACATTGCTAATGATAATCATTATCATTAATATAAGATATTATTTGGTTTATTATTTTTTTCAATTACTTTTAATAATCAACAATTAAGGAAATTAAATGATTAAATTTATATTAATTTCACTATTAATTTTTTTATTAATTTTTTTATTAATTAAATTTTTTAAAAATCCAAATTTAAAAATTAGATATTTATTTATTTTTTTTATTATAGGAGTCGTTATTTATTTTATTTACACTGGTAAAATAACTTACTTATTCTCATTTTTGAGAAACATTCTTCCAAATTTGTTAAAGCTTTTAGGTATTTAATAATTTAAAACTTTTAATGGAAAGTCATACTTTTAACAAAACNATATTACGNGAATATGACATAAGAGGAATANTTAAAAAAAATCTTAATTTAATAGACGCTTTATTTTTAGGAAAATCCTTTGCAACTTTACTAAAAAGAAACAAGCTTAAAAACGTAGTAGTTGGATATGATGGAAGACTAAGTTCAGTTAAAATTGAAAAGGAACTAGTAAAAGGTTTGTTATCAAAAGGAATTAAAGTTTACAGAATAGGGATTGGGCCAACGCCATTACTTTATTTTTCCATGTATTCGAGAAAATTAGATAGTGGAATTATGATTACGGGGTCACATAATCCACCNNATTATAATGGTTTTAAAATGTTATTAAAAAATAAAGGTATTTTTGGTAAAGATATTTTAGATATAGCAAAAATTTCCTCTAGAGGGGATTTCTGTGGAAATAAAAGAGGAAAAGTAAATAAAATATCTATGATAGACAAGTATTTATTTTTTTTAGCTAATGTAGCAAACGTAAAGAAAAATATTAAAGTTGCTTGGGATCCAGGTAANGGATCTAGTGGTGAGATAATTTCTCGTTTAACCAAAAAATTAAACGGAAAACATTATCTTATTAATGAGAAAATTGATGGAAATTTTCCTGCTCATCATCCAGATCCAACTGTACCAAAAAACTTAAAACAATTAATAAACTTAGTAAAAAAAAAAAAATGTGATTTTGGTTTGGCTTTTGATGGAGATGGAGACAGACTTGGTGTTGTTGATAATAAAGGTAAAATAATATACGCAGATAAAGTTGTTGCTTTTTTAGCCAAAGATGTCCTTTTAGAAAAACCAAATTCAAAAATTATTATAGATATAAAATCAAGCCAGATTGTTTTTAATGAAATTAAAAAATTAAAAGGCAAACCTTTTTTTTGGAAGACAGGTCATTCGTTAATAAAAGAAAAAATGAAAAAAACAAAAGCAATTTTTGCTGGTGAAATGAGTGGCCATATTTTTTTTGCTGATAAATATTATGGATTTGATGATGCTATTTATGCATCAATTAGATTTTTGAATCTTTTTTGTGATTCTAATAAATCGTTATCCAAAATATTTAATGATATGCAAAAATCTTTTAATACACCTGAGTTAAGATTCAATACTACAGAAANTGAAAAATTTATAATAATTAAAAAATTAAAAAAAATTTTAAAAAAAGAAAAAAAGAAATTTATNTCTATAGACGGTGTAAGATATTCAACNAAAAAAGGTTGGTGGTTGGTTAGAGCATCTAATACTCAAAATATCATTGTTGCTAGATGTGAAGCGTATAAAAAGGAGAATCTTAATAAGATCAAATCAAATTTAAGAAAAAATTTAAAAAAATGTAGTTTTGATGTTCCAAAGTTTTGACTATTTTTTTTTTTATATTTATAATTTCTTTATTAAAAAATAATAACTAATGCCAAAACTTATAAAAAATACAGATCAAAACAACGAAGTTTTAATACAGAAAAACACTAAAAAAAAATTAAAAAGACCATCTTTATATAAAGTTATAATGTTAAATGATGATTTTACACCAATGGATTTTGTAGTTTACTTACTAAAAACTTTTTTTCAAAAAAATCATGACGAAGCTTCTAAAATAATGTTGGATATACATAATAAAGGTTCTGGTATTTGCGGTGTTTTTACATATGAAATTGCTGAAACGAAAATATTAAAAGTTATTAACACATCAAGAAATAATGGTTTTCCNTTGTTTTGTATTTTGGAGAAAATTTAAAAAAAACATGTTATCAGATGATTTAGAAAAAACTATAAATAGAGCTGTTTCATACGCGAATGATAGACAGCAAGAATATGTAACTTTAGAGCATTTATTGCTAGCTTTACTAGATGATAAGGATGCATTAGGAGTATTAAATGCTTGTAATATAGATATTAAAAATCTTAAGATAAGTTTAATAAAATATATTGATGAAGAACTAAAACCCATAACATCTGCTGTCACACAAGAGGCAGAACCATCTGCAGGTTTTCAAAGGGTTTTACAAAGAACTACATCTCAAGTTTATTCATCTGATAATAATAAAATTACTGGTGCAAATATATTAGTTTCAATTTTTTCAGAAAGAGAGTCTCATGCTGTTTATTTTTTACAAAAACAAGATATGTCAAGATTGGATGCACTAAATTTTATTTCGCACGGTATTAAAAAAAATGAAAATGAAATAGAAGAAGAAGAAATAGAAGACGAAACAGAAAGTAAAGGAAATGAATTTATATATCCTAACGCTTATCAACAGAATGTAAAAAAAAGTAATGACAAATTCGTTATTAATTTAATAGATAAAGCTAAAAATAAAAATATTGATAAATTAATAGGTAGAAATAATGAAGTTGAAAGAACAATACAAATACTATCAAGACGTCTAAAAAATAATCCCATATATGTTGGAGAATCGGGAGTAGGGAAAACAGCAATAGTAGAAGGATTAGCTCTTAAAATTTTTAATAAAGAAGTTCCTAAATTTTTGCAAAAAGCAGTAATTTATCAATTGGATTTAGGAAGTTTGTTAGCTGGAACAAAATATAGAGGAGATTTTGAAGAAAGATTAAATAAAGTTATAAAAAATATCAGTTTGTCTAAAAACAATATTTTATTTATTGATGAAATACATACAATAGTTGGTGCTGGCGCTACTACCGGTGGTTCAATGGATGCTTCAAATATTTTAAAACCAGTTTTATCAGACGGACAAATTAGATGTATAGGGTCAACAACATATAAAGAATATAGAAATTATTTTGATAAAGATAAAGCTTTTTCAAGACGATTTCAAAAAATAGATGTTGTAGAACCATCCATGAGCGAATGCTTCGAAATATTGAAAGGTATAAAAAAATATTACGAAAATTTTCATGGTTTAAAATACACAGATGAATCATTGAAACTTGCAATCGATTTAGCAAATAGATATATCACTGAAAAAAAATTACCTGATAAAGCTATAGATGTTATTGATGAAGCGGGAGCATATAAAAAAACTTTTGAAAATAAAATAAAATTAATTGATAATTCGGATATATTTAACACTATTTCCAGAATTGCTAAGATTCCTCTTAAAAGTATTAATAATGAAAATAATTTATTAGCAAAGAATTTAGATAAAAAAATAAAAAAATTTATTTATGGGCAAGATAAAGCTGTTCAATCTCTGGCACGCTCGATAAAGGTTTCACAGGCTGGATTATCTGAACCAGATAAACCAGTTGGTTGTTTTTTATTTACTGGTCCAACAGGGGTTGGAAAAACTGAATTGGCAAAACAATTGTCGAACTCTTTAGAATCCAAATTTATTAGATTTGACATGTCTGAATATTCTGAAAAACACAGTGTTGCTAGATTAATTGGTTCACCTCCTGGATATGTAGGATATGATCAAGGGGGTCTTCTTACTGAGGCTGTTGATCAAAANCCNCATTCAGTNCTNTTNTTTGATGAAATTGAGAAAGCTCATCANGATCTTTTCAATATTTTACTTCAAGTTATGGATTATGGAAAATTAACAGATAATAATGGCAAANCAGTTAATTTTAAAAATACAATTTTAATTTTAACAACAAATATTGGTGGTGAGAATCTAACAAAAAAAAAATTAGGTTTTGTATCAAAAAAACAAAAAATGGATAATGAGGAAGAAATTAAATTTTTTTTTAAACCTGAATTTAGAAATAGATTNGANTCTATTATATCATTTGATTCTTTAACTNATTCAACAGTTCGTAAAATTGTTAATAAGTTTATAAATCAGCTTGATATTAATTTGAAAGAAAAAAATATTTCAATTAAACTTTCGGAAGATGTAAGAAATTATTTAGTAAAAAATGGTTATAGTGAAACATATGGAGCTAGACCTCTTGCAAGATTAATACAATTNAAAATTAAAGAACCAATAGCTGATTATTTATTATCTAATANTCCTAAATCANAAATTTTAATAAANATTAATTTGGAANAAAATAATAATAAATTAANATTTNATTTCNTAACTGAAAAAAAGAAAGAAAAAATTATTTAGTTAAAAANATTGCNTCAANTTCAACNCTTGCATTNAATGGNAAACTANTAACNCCAATNGCAGTTCTNGTNTGCAATCCTTTTTTTTTNAAAANTTTNTTAATNAAATCTGANGCNCCNTTAATNACAAAAGGNTGTTCAANAAANNTNTTTTCNCAATTAACNAAACCATTTATTCTAANNCATCNNNTNATTTNACTAAAATTACCTTTNATNGCTATATTAATTAANCCNANAATATTTAGAGCGCATAATTGTGCTGCTTGATATCCATAATCTTTATTTTTATTATNAATTTTTCCTGAAAATAAAACNTTNNTATTTTTTATTGGNANTTGACCNGATATAAATAAAAAATTACCTTCTTTTAAAAATGGTAAATAGGNCCCAGCTACTTTAATTTTTTTTGGNAAGNAAAAACCCATAGAACTTAAGATTTTNTCTATAGAATTTNTCATATATTTTAACTACACCCAGTAGTTCCGCCACAAGTATCACACTTCAAACAAGTTCCATTTCTTACTAAGGTAAAATTTCCACATTCTTCACACGCATCTCCTTCATAGCCTTTTAACTTTGCTTTTTTTATAAGATCATCTACTTTTTTTTTAGAATTTATTTTTTTTTCTATATTTTCCCGAATTTCTCGATTATTTTCTTTTGGTAAACCTTCCATGCCTCCTGAAAGGACATAAAAATTACTTCTTACATAACCAGTGCTTGCATATCTTGATATCGGTTCATTGATAGCAGCAGCTTTTATTTCATCTATTTTACTTTTATTATCTTGGTTAATTGATACTCTTTTTTCAGGATCAATATGAGCTAAATCTTTTTTGTTTAAATATGATATGGCCAGCTCTTTAAAAATATAATCTAAAATAGAACTTGCCATTTTTATTGAATCGTTACCTTGTACTATACCTGACGGTTCAAATTTAGTATTTACATAAGCTTCAACGAATTCTTCAAGAGGAACTCCGTATTGTAAACCTATTGATATTGCGATTGCAAAATTATTCATCAAACTTCTAAATGCAGCTCCTTCTTTATGCATATCTAAGAATATTTCTCCGATCGATCCATCATCATATTCTCCAGTTCTTAAATAAACTTTGTGACCAGCAACAATTGCTTTTTGAGTGTACCCTTTTCTTCTATGAGGCATTTTATTTCTTTTTGTTCTAACAATTTCTCTTACATAATCTTCAGCAATTTTATGCGCTGCATAGATGGTTTTTTCTTTTGTAGAATTTTCTTCGTTTACAATATCTTCTTCATCAATAATGGAAGAGCTTAGAGGTTGAGATAACTTTGATCCGTCTCTATAAAGAGCATTAGCTTTTAGTCCTAATTTCCAAGATTGAATATAGGAATTTTTACATTCTTCAATAGTAGCTTTNTTTGGCATGTTAATTGTTTTTGAAATTGCNCCAGAAATAAAAGGTTGAGCTGCAGCCATCATTTTTATATGACTCTNAGTTGATAAAAAACGTTTTCCAATTTTTCCACATGGATTAGCACAATCAAAAATTGATAAGTGTTCATCTTTTATATGCGGTGCTTTTTCCAATGTCATTGAACCGCAACAATATGTATTTGCAACATCAATTTCGTTTTCAGAAAAACCTAGATGCTCAAGCATATTAAAAGATGGATCATTTAAATTTTCAGATTTTAATTTTAAATTGTTCAAACAAAAACCTTCGCCGATAACGAATTTATTAAAAGCAAATTTTATATCAAAAGCATTTTTTAAATTTTCTTCTATTTTTTTTATTATTCCCTCAGTAAAACCTTTTCCTTTCAAAGTATTATGATTAATTGTTTTGCAATTTTCTAGCGTACCATTTCCAACAACATATTTAATTATTTCATTTATTTGGAATGGACTGTAATCAAGATTTTTTAAAGAAAGAGGTATTAATCTATTAATAATTTTAAAGTATCCCCCTCCAGCTAATTTTTTATATTTAACGGTTGAGAAATCCGGTTCAATTCCAGTTGTATCACAGTCCATAACTAAACCAATTGTACCAGTAGGTGCGATTACTGTTGTTTGAGCATTCCGAAAACCATATTTTTTTCCATTATTTAAAGCATCATCCCAAGATTTTTTTGCAGCAATAAATAATTCTTTATCTGGACAATGTTTCTTATTTATTGGAACTGGAAGGATTGATAAATTTTCATAATTTTCTTTTTTACCGTAAATAGCATTTCTGTGATTGCTAATTACTCTTATCATATCTTTTTTATTCTCTTTAAATTTTTTAAAAGAACCGAGTTCTTTNGCTATTTTAGAAGAAGTATTATATGATTCTCCTGTCAGCAAAGCAGTTATAGTTGCGCAAATTGCTCTTCCTTCATCACTATCATAACTATATCCTTGTCGCATTAATAACCCACCTATATTTGCATATCCAAGCCCTAAGGTTCTAAAATCATATGAAAGTTCAGCAATTTCTTTTGAAGGAAACTGAGCCATCATTACTGAAATTTCTAAAACAAGTGTAAAAAGTTTAATCGCATGNTTAAAATTATCTATCTGAAATTTTCCATTATCATCTAAAAACTCTATTAAATTTATGGAAGCCAGATTACAGGCTGTGTTATCAAGAAACATATACTCAGAACAAGGATTCGAAGCGTTTATTCTTCCACTTTTTGGGCATGTATGCCATTCATTAATTGTAGTATCATATTGTATTCCTGGATCTGCGCATGACCATGCCGCATAACCGATTTTTTCCCAAAGATCTTTTGCATTAATAGTTTTATGAACTTTTCTATCTGTTCTTCTTATAAGATCCCATTCTTTATTATCTAAAACAGAACTTAAAAAATCATTAGTTACCCTTATAGAATTATTTGAATTTTGTCCTGAAACTGTTAAATAAGCTTCGGAATCCCAATCAGTATTATATGTTTTAAATTCAATAGACCTAAACCCTTGTTTTGCAAATTCTAAAATCCTTTGAATATAATTTTCNGGAACCATAGATTTTTTTGCATCAATTATTTTTCCTTTTAAGATAGAATTACTTTTTGGATCAAATTGTTTTTTATTATCTAATTCANTGTTCCAACAAGCNTTCATTATTTCTTTTAAATGTTTTTCACAAATTTTTGAACCTACAACTAAAGANGCAACTTTTTGTTCTTCTTTTACTTTCCAATCAATAAATTCTTCAATATCTGGATGATCAACATCGACCACAACCATTTTTGCNGCTCTTCTAGTTGTACCTCCTGATTTTATAGCACCAGCAGATCTATCTCCAATTCTCAAAAAACTCATTAAACCTGAAGATTTTCCACCACCAGATAAATTTTCTCTATCTCCTCTTAGTTGTGAAAAATTACTTCCAGTTCCGGACCCATATTTAAATAATCTTGCTTCTTTTACCCATAAATCCATTATGCCACCTTCATTAACAAGATCNTCACTCACACTTTGTATAAANCATGCATGTGGTTGAGGGTGNTCATATGCTGTTTCAGATAAATTTAATTTTCCTGATTGATTATCAACATAAAAGTGTCCTTGACTTGGACCATCAATACCATATGCCCAATTTAACCCGGTATTAAACCATTGAGGAGAATTAGGCGCTGCCAATTGTTGGCACAAAATAAATCTTAATTCGTCATAAAAAGCAAAAGCATCTTCTTCTGTATCAAAATATTTACCTTTCCATCCCCAATANACCCAAGTTCCAGCAATTCTATCAAAAACTTGTTTTGAAGAATTTTCGCCTCTGAATCTTTCTTTTTCTGGAATTTTTTCTAATTTGTTTTTATCCGGACAACTTTTTGAAAGCCAATCAGGTATATTTTTTTCAAATACTTTTTTNAGATATTTTGGAACTCCTTTTTTTCTAAAGTATTTTTGNGCGATGATATCTGTTGCAACCTGTGACCATTTGGCNGGAACCTCGACATCATTTAATTTAAATATTACAGATCCATCAGGATTTTTAATTTCTGATCTAACTGTTTTAAAGGTTATTGTCTTGTAGGGGGACGCTCCCTTTACTGTAAACTTTCTATCAATTTTCATAAATTATAACACTATATGGTAACTACTATATATAGTATAATGCAATTAAGATACACAACTATATGTTGATACTTATAACATAATTTACAAGAAAAAAAATATTTTTTTTATTTTTTTTGCTATTTTTATAATTATTAAGGTATGAAAAATATTTCTTTATATTTATATACAATTTTNANGGGTAANTTAGTTGGGAAAGATCAAGATGGCAATAAATATTATACATCTGATATTAGCCATGGTATAAAAAAAGAGAAAAGATGGGTTTTATATAAAAATGAGGATGACCCGACAAGCATAGAACCTATGTGGCACTCTTGGCTGCAACATGTTGTAAAAAATGTGCCTAATTTAAAAACAAAAAAAAAGTTTTATTGGCAAAAAAAAATTTCACCAAATTACACAGGCACAAAAAAAGCATATTTACCTCCAGGACATATTTTAAGTAAGGAAAGAAGAAATAAGAAAATTAAAAATTATGAATCATGGATGCCAAATAAAAAGAAATAATAAAAATTTTTTATTTTTTTTTATTTTTATTATTTTTACTTTTTATTCAAGCATAGCTAGTTCAGTAACTATTTTAGGCNCTTTGAATAAAGTTAGTGGTAAAATATCAAAAATAAAAATTGAAGATAATAANGAAACTTATTTTGGAAGTTTAAAAATTATTGTTGAAACCTGTAATAAATCTTTACCTGAAGATCCACCAGAAAACTCAGCATTTATTCAAATTTGGAATCAAAAACTTGATAAAGAAGAAATAAAAATATTTAGCGGTTGGATGTTTTCATCTAGCCCTTCAATATCAGCTTTAGATCACGCAGTTTATGATGTTTGGGTCATAGATTGTATGTCTTCATATATAGAAGACTGAGGAATTTTTTTATTAAAATCTATATTTTTTTTTAATGAGTTGCCTAATATNTTTAAATATTTTTTTCTGGATATTTCTATTGCACCTAATTTTTTTAAATAAGGATTTACAAATTGAGTATCTAACAAAGTAAATCCTTTCTTATTTANGTTTGCTATTAAATAAACTAAACAAATTTTACTTGCATTAGACATAGTACTAAACATACTTTCTCCAAAAAAAGCAGAACCTAANGAAACTCCATAAAGTCCTCCTACTAATTTATTTTGAAACCAAGCTTCGATAGAGTGAGCATGCCCTATTTCATGTAGGTTTGAATATGAATCAATTATTTTTTTATTAATCCATGTTTTAGGTCTATTTTTAGTTTTTTTTGCACAATTTGTAATAACTTTATTAAAATTTTTATTAATAGTTATTTTAAATTTATTTTTTTTAATTTCTTTTTTTAAACTTTTTGAAATTTTAAAATCTTTAATAGGAATAATTCCTCTTTTTTTTGGATTTATCCAATATATTTTTGGATCATCAAAGCTTTCTGACATAGGAAATACACCTAAGGAGTAACCCTTGAGAATTGTTTGTTCATTAAGATTCATTTAATAATTAACAGATAAAAATTGATCTAACCAATTTATATGATAACTACCTTTATTATAATCTTTACTGTTCAAAATTTTTAAATGTAACGGTATATTAGTTTTTACTCCATTAATAACATATTCTATTAAACATCTTTTAAGTCTTAAAATAGCTTCATTTCTATTTCTTGAATAAATTATTATCTTTGAAATTAAATTATCGTATTGGTGNGGNACAACACATCCTGCATATAAAGCAGAATCTATTCTAACTCCTGGGCCACCAGGAGAGTGATATTCCTCTATTCTTCCTGGAGAAGGTATGAAACTAAGAGGGTCNTCTGCATTTATTCTACATTGAATTGAATGTCCAGAGAACTGAACATCTTTTTGATTTAAATTTATTTTTTGTCCTGCTGCAATTTTAATTTGCTGTTTTATTAAATCTATACCAGTAATTCTTTCAGTTATTGTATGTTCTATTTGAACCCTAGTATTCATTTCCATAAAGTAAAATTTTTGATTTTTGTATAATAATTCAACTGTTCCTAAACTTTCGTAACCAATTTTTTTAATTGTTTTAACTACCAAATTACATATTTTTTTTCTTTGTGAATTTGACAANCTAGGCGAAGGAGTTTCTTCAATGATTTTTTGTTTATTCCTTTGAATTGAGCAATCTCTTTCTCCTAAATGAATAACTTTACCATTTTTATCAGCAACTATTTGAATCTCTATATGTCTAGGATTATCAAAAAATTTTTCTAAATAAACATTATCATTTCCAAAAGAATTTTTAACTTCTTGTTTTACAATTGTGTAATTTGATAATAATTCTTTTTGATTTTTTATTACCCGTATTCCTTTTCCTCCTCCACCTGATCCAGCTTTTAATATCACAGGATANCCAATTTTTTTTGCAACTTTAATTGCTTCATCTATAGATTTTAAATAATTTTCTGAGCCNGGAATAACAGGAAACTTATTTTTTTTCATTAATTTTTTTGCAGTNATTTTATCACCAAACATTTTTATTTGTTCACTGGTAGGNCCAATAAATTTTATTTTGTGTTTTTTTACCATAGATGAAAAATCATAATTTTCAGAGAAAAAACCTGCTCCAGGGTGNATTGCATCTGAATTAGTTATTTCAGCAGCTGATAATATTGCAAATGAATTTAAATAACTATTTTTTATAGAAGATTTNCCAATACAAACTGCTTCATCAGCAAGTCTTACATGCATAGAGTCTTTATCAACTACAGAATGAACAGCTACAGTTTTAATTCCAAGATCTCTACAAGTTCTTACAATTCGTAATGCAATTTCTCCTCTATTTGCTATTAAAATTTTTTTAAACATTAATTTAAGTTATTTTATTACGAGTAAAGGCTGCCCGTATTCNACTGGTTCAGAATCATTAACTAAAATTTTTTCAATTTTTCCTGATTTTCCAGCTTTTATTGGATTAAATGTTTTCATTGCTTCAATGATTAATAAAGTATCTCCTTTTTTTATCACTTGCCCTTGTTTTATAAAATTTTTTGCTTTCGGTTCTGGGGATAAATAAACAGTACCAACCATAGGAGAAGTTATGGCGTTTTCATGTTTAATTTGAATTCTTTTATTTCTAACTTCATCTAAATTATTATAATTTTGAGTATTTTTTTTAAAGTCAGAGTTTTTTAAAACTTTAGTAAGTTCTTTTATAGCTTTTAATAAATTTTTTAATAAATTTTTATCGTTCAAATCATCAGTCATTGTTATTCTAATAAATTTTTCATTGCCATTACTGCTAAAATATAACTATAAGAACCAAAACCAAAAATAACACCATCAGCTACTTCAGAAATATAGGATTTTTTTCTAAATTCTTCTCTTTTATGAATATTAGATAAATGAATTTCTACAATCGGAATTTTAATTGCTTTTAAGGCATCAAAAATTGCTATTGATGTATGTGTGTAGGCTCCCGCATTTATTAACAGACCATCATGACTCTTTTTCATGCAATCTTGAATTAAATTAATAATCTCTGATTCTTCGTTACTTTGTTTAAATTCTACTTCTATATTATTGATTTTACTGAATTTTTTTGTTTCAATTTCTATATCTTTTAAAGATGATTTACCGTAAATCTCAATTTCTCTTTTTCCTAATAAATTTAGATTAGGACCATTTATAACTAAGATTTTCTTCATTTTAAAAAATAAATACTATAAATTAAAAATTTAATTTTACCACACAACTTCTTTTATTATCTTTATTTTTTTTTTAAATTAATTTTATTTTCTAAATTAATTAATTTAACCCATGTCGCTGAATTTTTTTCAATAATTTTTTTAGCTCTTTCAATAAAATTTAAAGCCATTACATCATCACCTTTTAAATAAAACGAATAAGCACTCGCGTATTTTGATTTACCCATTTCTGAATTTTTTCCATATGCTACAGATAACAAGTACCATAATTTATCATTTTCTGACTCTTTTTTTTCTGCTTCTAAAAGTTTTTTAATTGATTCATCCAAAGTTTTTTTTGATTCAAGATTTATCAGAGTATGCGCTAATTCAATTTTTACTAAAGGATCATTTGGCAATAATTTATTTACAATTAAATAGTTATTTAAAGATTCTTTTAAAAAACCATTTTCACGAAGCATTTGTGCTTTTAATTCATAGAAATAAGGATTAGAAGGATGTTTTTTTATTAATTTATTTATTAATTCATTTCCTTTTTCTAAATTAAATAATTTATAATTAGCTATTGCTAAAGCGTAAGTCTTTTGGTCATTATTAAATTTAGAATTATTTTTAATTGAAATTAATGTATTTTCTGGGTCAGTAAATCCAATTAGTTTAGCTTGTATAAATTTGTATTTTTCATCGGTGGTTAACACAGCTGATTTTATTTCATTAGACTCTTTTATTTTTTCATTATTTGTGCAATTTTCATTTTTAGCCGCATATTTTGCATCACTTATTCTTTCTCGTGTCAAAGGATGTGTTTGTGTATAAGCATTTTTTTGGTAATAAAATTGCATATTTTCTAAAAGTTCTAAAAAACTAATAATACCACATAAAGACTTTCCACTTTTTTTTAAGAAAGAAAATCCTGCTTGATCAGCAGAACCTTCTTGCACTCTAGTAAAATTTAACAAAGATCTTCCTGTTGTTGATATCGTTCCACCAGCTATAGCAGCTGCAGCATTTGGATCGCCTGTTAAAGCTTGTACAGCAATTCCTCCTATGAGACCAGCTAAGAGAACCGCTCTACTTTTTCCAATTTGGTTATAAATTTTAACATGATGCCTTCCTGTTATATGACCAAGTTCATGAGCAATTACACCTTCTAATGCATTTACATTTTCCGAGTTTACAATTAAACCAGAAAAAATAAATATTTTTTGACCAGGTGTAACAAAAGCATTTAATTGCTTATCATTAATAATAAAAATCTTTAATTTCTCTTTATCTTGGTTGGCCGCATCTGCAATTGGTCCAACAATTTCTTTTATTGTATTTTCAATTTCTGAATCTCTAATAAATCCTAATGTGTTAGATGAAATAGATAATAAAAAAAATAATAATAATAAAAACTTTTTCATATAGATTAATAGTATATTTTTTTTTTTAATTTTTTAATTTTTTATGAATAAATTTTCATCAAAAAGAGGGCAAGTATCTAATTTTATAGTAATGGATTTGTTCGAAGAAGCCCAAGATTTAAGTAAAAAAGGAAAAAAAATTATACATTTTGAAGCAGGCCAACCTACAGCAAAATTGCCNAATTCTGCATTTAAACAAGCGCAGAATAAAATTAAAACAACAAACGTAAGTTATACTAGCCCTCTTGGTTTAAACNTNTTAAAAAAAAAAATAAGTAATTATTATTTAACAAAATATAAAACTAAGATTGATCATAAAAAAATTATCATTACTTTTGGTTCTTCCGGTGCTTTTATACTAGCTTTTTTAAGTGCTTTTGATAAAGGAGATACAATTGGTGTCACAGTTCCAAATTATCCCGCGTATAAAAACATGATTAAAGCTTTTGATTTAAAAATGAAACCAATTTTCTGTAATTCAGAAAAAAATTTTGAATATAATTTTAAAAATATTTGCAAATATAAGAATCTAAATGGATTATTGATTTCTAATCCACTTAACCCAACTGGGGCAGTTATAAAAAAAGAAGATATAAAAAAGATTTCTTTATTTTGTAAAAAAAACAAAATAAGAATTATTGCTGATGAAATTTATCACGGAATAGATTTTTCAGAAAACACTGACACTTTTTTTAATTATAATAATGAATCTATTATTATAAATAGTTTTTCGAAATATTTTCTTTTAACTGGCTGGAGAGTTGGTTGGCTTATTTGTCCAGATAGTTTATATACATCTATAAAAAATCTTGCACCTAATTTATTTGTAGCGCCACCTACAATATCTCAATATGTAGCATTGGCCGCATTGAATTATAATAATTATTTAAAAAAAATAGTTAAAACTTACGAGCAAAATATGGAGTTATTATATAAAAATTTGCCTAAAATTGGTTTCCAGCCTGTGATAAAACCTGAGGGGAGCTTTTATTTATATGCAGATATAACAAAAATATCAAAAGATAGTGAAAAGTTGTGCAAAAATTTATTGAAAAAACATGGTTTAGTTTTAACACCTGGTATTGATTTTGATTCAATCGAAGGAAAAAAGTATGTACGTTTTTGTTATTCATACCCTAAAAAAGATATTATTAAAGGTATTAAAAAATTAAATTCAATTTTTCTTTGAGAAAATACTTATATTTTTACTTTTTTGATTTTTTTGCCTATAAACTTGCAAATTTGACAATACAATTTTTACATATAATCTCGTTTCTTTTATTGGAATATTTTCAATCCAACTGACAGCATCTATATTTTCTTTTCTTGGATCCCCAAATTTTTTTATCCATCTGTTTATTCTTCTTGGACCAGCATTATATCCAACAAGCGCTAAAAGATATGAGTCGTATTCTTTTATTAAAGAATATAAATAATATGATCCAATCTTAATATTATATTGTGCATCACTAGTTAGCCTGTTTTTTGAATAACTTAATTTTATTTGTTTTGATACCTTACTTGCAGTTGCAGGCATTATTTGCATCATACCCCTTGCACCAACTCTGCTTATAGCTTTAGGGTCAAAAGCACTTTCTTGTTTTATCACTGCGTAAACTAATTCTTTTTCAACATCTTTATAAATATCATTTTTGTTTTTTGGCTGAGGATATCCGTAGTGATATAAATAAATATTCTTTTTTTTGGCATATTTTGCCGCTCTAATTGCTAGATCTGATCTATCAAAATTCTTTGATAGCTCTGCTATTATTTGTAATTGACCAGGACTCTTATTATTATAAATTAAATGAGAAACAAACATTTTTGCATTTTTTCTTGTTCCATTGGCTAACATTAATTCAGTAGCTTTATAAATATCACTTTCAACAAAGCCTAAATCTTCTTTAACAAAAAGATTTTTTCCGTAAAGCTCTTCATTACTTATTAAAGGTTTGTTTTTTTTTATTTTTTCAAAACTTAATTGTCCATAAAACTCAGTTACAAATTTTGATGAATTTGTATACCATAAATTACTAAGTTCTTTATTACTTATTTTTTCATAAGATTTACCAACCCAATAAGCAGATTTTGCTTTTTCTCCTTTGTGATTTGTATTTTCGTAAGAATTTAAAAAATGATTAATATAAATTTCAGGATCTAAATTTAAAAATTCATATGAAATCCATCCCGCGTACCATTCAGATTCTGAAAGTAATTCATTAGATTTGGAACTAAAATCTTTAATTAAGTTATATGCTTTTTTATATTCTTTATTTTCAATTAATTTTCTTACTATAATTGAGATTTCAAGCCACCATTTTTTTTCATATTTTAAATTATTTGGAAGTGGTTTTATCAAATCAAATGCTGATTCATATAGTCTACTTTTTCTTCTCCATCTTAATCTTTCATATATTAAACCTTGATCATTTAACAGATTATTATTTATTAAAGATATTACACGATCAACGTTGCCACCTCTTCTTCTCAATATAATTTTTGCATGATATAAATTTCTTTTGTCCTTATCAAGAAGAGAAAGCATTCTTCTTGCTTCATAGTTTCTTCCAACCCACGTTAATTTTTCAATTCTTTCAATATGGTCTTTTTTTCTTAGAATTTTTTTATATTTTTTATAAAAATCTTTACTTTGTCTTTTAGTAAATTTTTTTTCAACCCAAGTTTTTCTTGCAATATCTTTAACATTTTCTAATCCATTTTCTTTTTTTAATGCATCGACATAATTTACAGCACCTTTCGTAGTTAGAGGCGGATTTTGTTTAAAAAATTCAATCATTTCTTTGTTTTTTAAATTACTATCAATAAATAATTCTATTTTTTTTCTAAAAAATTTTTTTTGAGGCCAATTAGGATTTTTTTTAATAAAATTGTTAGTTTTTGAAAAAAATTCTGGATTATTATTTTGATATATAAAATGCCAGTCTATTATTTTTTTTAAGACCTCATCATTTTTTGCTAATTTAACTGCTTTATCCCAATTCTTTTTTTTAATTGCATCAAATACATTTTTTGATTTTTTATATTTTTCTAAATTTAATTTAGATTTATTAATTCTATTTTTAGATACTATTGAATTAATAATATTAACTTTTTGTTTTATTTTTAAAACTTTGTCTTTTGTTAAACTGTTAATTTCAAAAGAAGTTAAAAAAAAAAAAAATACTGTGGAAAAGAATATTAAAAGATTTTTGAACATTTTTAATTTGTTTTTATACTAAATGAAACTAAATAAAGCTCTATATTGTATAATATTTTATTTATTTTTAAATGTTTAAAGGTTCGATAACTGCGTTAATAACGCCATTAAAAAATGGAAAAGTTGATGAAAAAGCTTTTCAAGATTTTGTTGAATGGCAAATAAATCAAGGAGCTCATGGACTTGTTCCCTGCGGAACTACTGGTGAATCGCCTACATTAACTCACGAAGAACATGAAAGAGTAATTGATTTATGTATTGAGTCAGCTAATGGCAAGATTCCTGTTATTGCGGGCACAGGTTCAAATTCAACTGATGAAGCGATAAGTTTAACTAAGTTTTCAAAAGAAGCAGGTGCAGACGCTGCTTTAGTAGTAACTCCTTATTACAACAAACCTACACAAGAAGGATTATATCATCATTTTAAAGCTATTAACGATAACTGTGACTTGCCCATAATTATTTACAACATACCAGGAAGAAGCGTGGTTGATATTAATATTGAAACAATGAAAAAATTAGCAAAATTAAAAAATATTATTGGAGTAAAAGATTCTTCAAATGATTTAACTAGACCTTTATTAACNGCTAAAAGTATTGGCAAGAATTTTTGTCAAATTTCTGGTGAAGANGCAACTATTGTACCTTTTTTATCTCAGGGTGGACATGGATGTATTTCTGTTACAGCAAACATTGCACCGAAAATTTGTTCTGATCTTCATAATGCATGGCAAAAAGGTAATTTTAAAAAAGTTCAATATTTGAATACTTTTCTTTTTCCTTTACATAGCGCTCTTTTTTTAGAAACAAGTCCTGGNCCTGTAAAATATGCTGCTTCACTTTTAAGAATATGTTCAAGCGAACTCAGATTACCGTTAGTAAACGTTGCATCAAGCACTAAAAAAGAAATTAAATCTGTTTTAAATAAGTTAAGAATTAAACCAATAAAAAAATAAATGTTAAAGAAAAAAAATAACTCGATAGCNACTAATAGACGAGCAAGTTACGATTATAAAATTGGTGACAAATTTGAAGCAGGTATTGTTTTAAAAGGTAGTGAAGTTAAATCTTTGAGAAGCAATCGTGCAGATATTTCACATGCTTTTATAAGCAATGAAAATGGAGAAATTTTTTTAAAAAATTCAAGNATNCCNCAATATTTNTCNTCAGGAATGTTAAATCANGAAGTTAGTAGATCAAGAAANNTATTGTTTAAAAAAAAAGAAATAAAAAGAATGTTGGGAAATATAAATAAAAAAGGAACAAGTCTGGTTCCTCTAAAAATTTATTTTTCCTCTAAGGGTTTTGCTAAATTACTAATAGCAATTGGGGAAGGGAAAAAAAAATACGATAAAAGACAAATAAAAAAAGAAAAAGAGTGGAAAAGACAAAAAAAATTAATTTAATTTTTAAAGTTATAAATTGATATATATAGGTATTGGATCAAATTTAAATGGTAAAAACAATGAGACACCATTACAAAACTGTAAAAAAGCACTTGTAGAATTAAAAAAAGAAGTAAATATTTGTAAAATTTCTTCTTGGTATAAAAGTGAGCCAATACCTATTTCAAATCAACCTTGGTACGTTAATGGTGTTGTTGAAATAAGAACTAACAAATCTTCAATAGATTTATTAGGTTTTATTTTAAATATTGAGGAATTACTTGGGAGAGTAAGGAAAAAAAAAAACGAAGCAAGAGTATTAGATCTAGATATAATCGATTATAAGAAAAGAATACTTTATAAAAAAAAAAAATTAATTATTCCACATCCAAGAATGCACGAGAGATCTTTTGTTTTAGAACCTTTAAGTGAATTAAATCCTAAATGGATACATCCTATAAAAAAAAAGGGAATTAAAGAATTAATAAGGAATTTAAACAATAAACAAAAAATATTGAAAATATCTAAAAAATGAGTTGATCATGCAAAAAAATTTATTAGATTATAAACTGAATTATGGCAAGAGTTACAATAGAAAATTGTATTAAAAAAATCAAAAATCCTTTTGATTTAGTTTTATATGCATCTCAAAGAGCAAAAGAATTAAATCAAGGAGAACCAACAGATTTAGATAAAGAAAATGATAAAAATACAGTGATAGCACTTAGAGAGATTGCCCAAGAAAAAATTCCTTTAAATTATTTAAAAATAGAGTTAGTAAAATCTTTCCAAAAAAACAATTCTTTACTTGAAGAATTAGAAGAAGAAAAAAAAAAATAAAATCAACTTTAAATAACTAAATCTTTTCAAAATTTTTTAATCAAAGTAAATTTTATTATTTATATTATAATAAAAAGGAAAAAATGAAGGAACAAATAAAATTAGTTCAAAAAGTAAAAAATTATTTTCCAAAGATTAATGTAGAAAATATTAATAAAGCATATAATTTTGGAAAAAAAGCACATGAAAATCAAACTAGAGCATCTGGTGACCCTTTTTTTTCACATCCATTTGAAGTTGCCAATATACTTGCTCAAATGAAATTAGATGAAAATTCAATTATCACAGGGTTACTGCATGATGTAATTGAGGATACCTTAGCAACTAAACAAGAAATAAAAAAAATTTTTGGTATAGAAATTGCAAATTTAGTTGATGGAGTGACAAAATTATCAAAAGTCAGTCTTCAGAAAACAGACAAGGATAAACAAGTAGAGAATTTTAGAAAATTTATTTTAGCAATTTCGGATGATATAAGGGTTCTTTTTGTTAAATTGGCAGACAGATTACATAATATGAGAACAATTAAATTTTTAAAAGATGTTGATAAAAAAAAGAAAATTTCAAACGAAACTCTTGAAATCTTTGCTCCATTAGCTGATAGAATAGGAATACGAAAAATAAAGGATGAATTAGAAGATTTAGCTTTTGATGAATTAAACACAAAAGTTAAAAATACAATTATAAAAAGAATAAAATTTCTTAAGTCTGAAGGAAAAAACAATATTAGATTAATTATTCAACAATTACAGAAAGTATTAAAAAAATCTAATATTAAGGCAGAAATAAATGGAAGAGAAAAAACTCCGTATTCAATATGGAAAAAAATGAAAAAAAAAAATATTAGTTTTGAACAATTATCTGATGTAATGGCATTTAAAATAATTGTAGAGGATATTGATGGATGTTATTTATGTCTTAAAGAAATTCATACAAATTATCCTATAGTTCCAGGTAGATTTAAGGATTATATAAGTTTATCTAAACAAAATGGTTACAAATCAATACATACATCAATATTTGGACCCGCAAAACAGAAAATTGAAATTCAAATAAGAACAAAAGAAATGGACAAAATAGCAGAGTTAGGAGTTGCGGCACATTGGCAATACAAAAATAATTTAAATTTACAAGAAGGAAAAAAATATAAATGGATAAGAGAATTAGTTGAAATAGTTGAAACAGCATCCGAACCTAACGATTTTCTTGAAAACACAAGAATGGAAATGTTTAAAGATCAGGTTTTTTGTTTTACTCCAAAAGGAGATTTAATTGCTTTACCTAGCCAATCAACGCCAATTGATTTTGCATATGCNGTTCATTCAAAACTTGGGGATATTTGTGTAGGAGCTAAAGTAAATGGTAAGATAACACCATTAAAAAATTATTTAAAAAACGGTGACCAAGTAGAAATAATAAGATCTAAATTTCAGAATCCTTCACCAAACTGGTCTAANTTTGTTAAAACTCCTAAAGCAAAGAGTAGAATAAAAAAATTTATTAAAACAAAAGAATATAAAGAATATTCAATTTTAGGTTTGAAAATTCTTAAACATTTTTTTTCTAAAAATAATAAAAATTTTGATGAATCTAATTTAAAACAAACATTGGATTTATTTAAATTATCTACCATAGACGACTTATATTTTAATATCGGGAAAGGTAATTTGGATCCTTTAAAAGTATTGTATGCAATTTATCCATCATTAAAAAAAATTAACAAAAAACCAAATGTTGAAAACTACAAAAAAGAAAGAAAAAAATCAATCCCATTGAAAGGTTTATTGCCTGGGTTTGCTATAAATTATTCAAAATGTTGTTGCCCTATGCCCGGTGATAAGATTATTGGTGCCATAATTAAAGGAAAGGGTATCGCTGTCCATACCACTGATTGTAATGAGATTGGAAAATATTTAAAAAAAAATATTATTTCTCTTTCTTGGGATAATAAAAAAANGAGTTTGGAAAATTATGTAGGTAGAATAAAAATTATANTTCTTAATGAACCTGGAAGTTTAGGTGAAATTGCATCTGCTATAGGTANTAATAAAGGGAATATTATAAATTTAAAATTAACCTCAAGAAAAAAAACTTTTTTTGAAATGTTAGTTGATATCAAAGTAAAAAACTTAAACCATTTTACGAATATTATAGCTTCAATTAGATCATTGGANNCTGTTTCGTCTGCAAATAGAATTAAAGGTGAATAGATGGATTATAAATTAAAACTAGGCATAAACATAGATCACGTTGCAACAATTAGAAATGCTAGAGGAGGGTTGCACCCTGATCCACTTAAAGCTGCATTAATTGCACAAAATTCTGGTGCTGANAATATAACCGCACATTTAAGAGAGGATAGAAGACATATATCTGATATAGATATTAAAAAATTAGTAAAAAAATTGAAAATACCTTTAAATTTAGAAATGGCTCCTACAAATAAAATGATAAATATTGCTATCTCTTCAAAAATTAAAAGAGTTTGTTTGGTTCCGGAAAAAAGAAAAGAAATAACAACAGAAGGAGGGTTAAATGTAATAAAAAATAAAAAAAAAATTATTAATTTTGTAAAAAAGTTAAAAAAAAATAATGTAAAAGTCAGCATTTTCGTAGATCCAAATATAAAACAAATAAAATCCTGTAAGGATTTACAAGTTTTTTCTGTTGAACTACACACAGGTGAATTTTGCGATAATAGAAAAAATNAAAGATATGAATACGAAAAATTAAAAAAATCTGCAATATTTGCAACAAAAAATAATTTAGAATGTCATGCTGGTCACGGTATAAGTTATGCAACAGTGGAAAAAATAGCAAAAATTAATGAAATAACTGAATTAAATATTGGNCATTTNATAATAGGAGAAGCTGTTTTTACTGGTTTAAAAGAATCCATTTTAAAGATGAGAAGAATAATAGATAATTCTAGAAAAAAAAANTTTTATCTTAAATCAGCATAAAAAAATGATTTTAGGAAATGGNATAGATCTATTAAAGGTATCAAGAATAAAAAAAATACTTGATAAGTATGGNGATTCATTTTTAAAAAAAATTTTTTCAGATCATGAGATAAAAGAAAATAAAAAAAAAATTTTTAAAGTAAATAAATTAGCTAAGTCTTTTGCAACTAAAGAGGCNTTTGTGAAAGCATTAGGAACCGGGTTTACCAAACAAATTACTTTTAAAGATATTTCGTTAAAAAATGAAAAAAACGGGAAACCTTATATAGATTTAAGTTATCGTGCCCAAAAATATTTAAAAAAAAATACACCAAACGGATGTAAAACAATAATAAATGTTTCAATTTCTGATGAAAATGATTATGTAATTTCTAGTGTTATTATAAGTTTTCAGAAAAAATAATATTTTATGCAATTATCAATTATTTTACTAGTACTCTTAGTTTTATATATAGTTTTTACAAGTGAAAATAAATGGGAAGCTTTCAAAGTAATTATATCTGCTGGNGTTATAGCGTTATTTCTTAGAACATTTTTTTTTCAACCTTTTACAATACCTTCAGGTTCAATGATACCTACNTTATTAGTGGGAGATTTTATATTTGTTTCGCAATATAAATATGGCTATAGNAAATATTCATTACCTTTTTCACTACCATTAATTAAAGAGAGAATTTTTGAAAAAAAACCAAAAAGAGGTGATGTTGTTGTNTTTAAAACACCAAGTGACAACAAAACTGATTATGTAAAAACTTTAATAGGNCTTCCAGGAGATAAAATTCAGGTTAAAAATGGCATACTCTATATAAATAATGAAATAGTTAAGCGAGANAGCGTTTTAAANNCATCTATTAAAGTTCATAANAATTATTTAAATNATTTTGATTATGTTGAAATTTTACCAAATGGAAAAAAACANATTATTAGGGAATTAAAAGGAGATAANGGGCCAAGTGATAATACAATTGTATATACAGTACCNGAAAATAATTTTTTTTTAATGGGAGATAATAGGGATAATTCAATAGATAGTAGAGTTTTAAATTACGTAGGCTTTGTACCATTTGAAAATTTAATAGGTAAAGTTGAAATTATATTTTTTTCAATAGATAAAANAAATTATGGAATTACAAATTTTTGGAAGTGGAGAATAAGATTTGATAGAATTGGAAAAATAATAAATAAAAAAGTAAGTATGTATTATGAAAGTTGATGAATTTGAAAAAAAAATTAATTATAAGTTTAAAGACNATGATATTCTTGATGCAGCTTTAACCCATACAAGTTTTAGTAATGTTTTTAAAACTAAAAGAAAAAAAAATTATTATAGTGGTAGTTTTAGACTTGAGTTTGACTTTGAAAGATTAGAATTTCTTGGTGANAGAGTTCTTTCATTAGTAATAGCAAATTTTTTATTTTTTAATTATGGAGAGGANCCCGGGGCTTTATCAAAAAGACATGCNGAAGCCGTATCAAATAGAACCTTGGTTGATGTTGCACATGAAATTAATTTGTCTGAAATGATAACATTAGGCCCTAAAGAAAAATCTAATTTAAAAAAAAACAAATCTGTTCTCAGTGATGTTACNGAAGCTTTGATCGGAGCAATCTATATAGATTCTGGATTGAAAAATGCTGAAAAATTTATTTATAAGTTTTGGCAAAAAAAAATTACTGAACTTGAAATACCGCAAGATCCAAAATCTACTTTGCAAGAAATTGCNCAAAAAGAAGGGTTTGATTTACCTAAATATAATNTGAAGAAAAAAGATGGTCCAGCTCATAATCCTAGATTTCAAATTCAAGTTACTTTAAAAGGAACCCCGTGTTTTTCNTCTATAGCCACATCAATTAAAGATGCTGAACGTGATGTCGCAAAAAAACTATTAGATTATATATATAAAAAAAAAATATTTAATCAGTCTAAAAAAAAGAAAGAATTTAGATATGATAAACTTATTATTAGAAAAATCCCGGGTATTAATTAAAAAAAATGCAGATAACCGATGAAGGAATTATTATAAAAAAAAATAAATACAGAGAAAGTTCATTATTAATTTCTTTTTTTTCTTTAAATCACGGTATTAATTCTGGTCTTGTTAAAGGAGTCATGAAAAAAGATTTTGGAACGTATGAAATAGGAAATAAAGTTTATATAAAGTCTAGTTTTAGATTAGATGAACAGTTATGGAATTGCAGATTTGAATTAATNAAAAATAACAGTGTTAATTATTTTGATAATCAAAATAAATTAAATGCTTTACTTACTATTTGTTCAATAATAGATCTTAGTTTACCTAAAAATAATCCTCAAATTAATATATATAAAAAAACAATTAATTTGATAGAGAATTTATTATCTAANNANTGGNCAGTAAAATATATTTTTTGGGAANTATTTTTGTTATCAGAATTAGGTTATGGNCTTGANTTAGANAAATGTGTAGTTTCTGGAAAAAAAGAAAANCTTATTTATGTATCNCCCAAATCTGGTAAAGCAGTTTCAAAAAAAGAAGGTGAAAAATATAAAAATAAATTATTAAATTTACCAAAATTTTTAATAGATAAAAATGTAAAACCATCAAANGATTCATTAAANNAAGCNATATCATTAACAGGATTTTTNATAGATAAGTTTTTAAAAAAAAATAATAAAAAATTACCTTTTTACAGAAAAAAAATTTTAAATTAAAAGCTTATGAATNATTTAAAAAAAATAATTTTTATAATTGAAAAAATTACTTTAAAGGTAGGNAAAAAAACTTCTTGGCTAATTTTATTCATGACATTAACAGCTTTTTCGGTCGCTTTGCTTAGATATTTTTTTAATATAGGATTTGTTTGGATGCAAGAGTCATATATTTGGATGCACGGTTTAGTTTTTTTATTAGGNTCATCTTATACTTTACTCGANGACAANCANGTAAGAATAGATATTTTTTATAGAAGATTTAATGAAAAATATAAAGCGTACGTAAATATTTTCTTTTCTTTTTTTTTTATTTTTCCATTTATTTTTATAATTAGTAAATATTCCATTCCTTATATTTTAAAATCTTGGATTAGTTTAGAAAAGTCAAGAGAAGCTGGAGGNCTACACTTTTTATATNTTTATAAAACTTCTATAATTTTATTTTGTTTTTTATTATTTATCCAANCAATATCCTTAATTTTAAGATGTTTTTTAGTGATAAATANAAAAGAAGCAAAAATATTTTTCAAATTTTAAAAAAAAAAAAATGACAGCTCAAATACTAAGTATTTGCATGTTTTTAACGACATTCCTTTTTCTATTGTTTGGTTTTCCAGTTGCATTTACTTTGGCAGGAACTGCTATTTTATTTGCTCTATCCGCATCTTTTTTTAATTTTTTGAATCCAGATTTTTTAGCTTTGATTCCATCAAAAATTTTTGGGACTATGACTAATGAACTATTAGTTGCTGTTCCATTATTTATATTTATGGGTTTGATTTTAGAGAAATCTAAAATTGCAGAGGAATTATTAGAGACTATAGCAAATTTATTTGGAAAATTTAGAGGAGGCCTAGGTTTTGCCGTTATAATTGTTGGCGCTTTATTGGCAGCATCAACAGGTATTGTTGGTGCAACGGTGGTTACGATGGGTTTATTAACATTACCAACTATGTTGAAATGGGGATATGATAAAAAATTAGCTTCAGGTTTAATATGTGCTTCTGGNACATTAGGACAAATTATACCGCCATCAATAGTATTAATTTTATTAAGNGATGTACTTCAAGGTGCTTATAGTCAATCACAATTACTTCAAGGTAAAATTCCATCGAATCCAATTTCAACCATTGATTTATTTGCTGGAGCAATATTACCTGGAATTCTGCTTGTTATTTTATATTGTTTGTGGCAATTAGTTATAGTTTATATAAAACCTCAATACGCACCTCCTTTATCTAATAAGGGAAAAAAAATTTCAATAAAAAAAACTTTAAGTGTAATTTTTTTACCAGTGTTTTTAATTGTTTTTGTTTTAGGATCAATTTTAATGGGTATAGCAACCCCTACTGAAGCTGCGTCTTTCGGTGCAATCGGTGCTATTTTTTTAAGTTTTATTAAAAANAANTTTTCTTNAAAAGTTTTAANTNCANCAATTCTTGATACTACAAAAATTAGTTCAATGATTTTTTTNATACTTATNNGNGCNAAAATNTTTTCTTTAGTTTTTATNGGNCTTGAAGGNAGAGAAATTTTNACTTCATTTATNAATCAAATNCCNGGNGGAANTATAGGNGCNATGTTNTTTGTTATGNTTTTNNTTTTTNTTCTTGGATTTTTTTTAGANTTTATACAAATTGTNTTTACTATAATACCAATTNTNGGNCCTATANTATTACAAATGGATATAAANCCTNTATGGTTTGGTATTATGATTGCANTTAATCTTCAAACAAGTTTTNTAACNCCACCTTTTGGTTTTGCTTTATTTTATTTTAGGGGCATTGCTCCAAATTCTATAAAAACAATTGATATATATAAAGGTGTTTTACCTTTTGTATTAATTCAAATAATTGTACTTTTACTAATTGCTACATTTCCACAATTAGCTTTATGGCTACCAGGTAAATTATATTAAGGATTCTTTTGAATTATACTTTGATAATCAACGGATAAAATTCCTGTATAAATTAAAAAAATTAATATAACATTCAACACAACTATTACTCTTGAAATATTACCCCAGATTTTATTTTTAACATTATATGCGCAATTCCATATAGAAACTAAAATCCAAACAGTGTATATATTTGACAATAAAAAAACAGTGATTTTTATTGACCAAGTTAATTTTAATAGCATGCCAACGTATAATAAAAATAATAAGAAATAAAAAAATAAAATTTGGAAAATAAAACCTAGAAGCCAAAACGCTTTCCAAAGTTTTTGCTCTCCATCCCAATAACTTAATAAAAAAATTTCTATTTTATTTATGAATTTATTCTTACTCATATTCAATATATTTTGATCTTGAATCTAAAAACTTTTTTTCTGAAATTTCAGATCTTTTTATTGAAGCATTTCTAAAATTTACAATACTTTGATAAACTTTTTTACTTAAGTCATCTGATGATGTTAATTTAGACATTACTTTTTCAGATAATTTAGCAAGTTTTTTTAAAACCTCATCAGGAAAAGGTTTTAATTTAACATTATGTTTTTTTAAAAGTGTTTGTAGTGCTAAATTATTACCAGCAATCATTTCATTTGTAATTTTTTGCGTTGCAGCTTTTGATGAAATTTCTATAATTTTTTTCAAATCGTTTGGTAAAGAATTCCATTTTTTTAAATTTATAAAACAATCTAATACTCCACCGGGTTCGTGCCAACCAGGATAATAATAATACTTTCCAGCTTTATAAATTCCAAATGCTAAATCGTTATATGGCCCAACCCACTCTAAAGCATCAATAGCACCCGATTGAAATGAAGTAAGTAATTCACCACCATGTAAGTTAACAACTGTACCGCCTGCAGCTTTAATAACCTCTCCTCCTAATCCGGGGATTCTCATCTTCAAACCTTTAAAATCCTCTATACTTTTTATTTCTTTATTAAACCATCCACCCATTTGTGGGCCAGTATTTCCACATACAAAAAATTTACATCCCATTTTATTATAAATTTTATCTGCTAATTTTTGTCCTCCACCTTTTTCAAACCACGAATTTTGCTCCTCCGGCGTAAGTCCGAATGGAATAGCTGATAAATATTGAACAGCTGCAACTTTACCTTTCCAATAATACGGACCTCCATGACCCATTTCAATAGCACCACTAGAAACGGCATCCATCGCCTCAAACGCAGGAACTATTTCACCAGCTCCGAAAACTGATATGTTTAATCGCCCCCCGGACGCTTCAGTAATCATATTTGCAAAAATTTCAGCTCCAGTCCCAAGGGCGGGAAAATTTTTTGGCCAAGTTGTAACCATTTTCCAATTGTAAATTTTTTTGGCAGATAATGATTGTGGAGCAAATGTAGATAATGCGGCTGCAGTAGATAGAAGAGCAGTTTTTTTTAAAAATTTTCTTCTATTNTTTTTCTTTTTCAAAAAGTTTCCCACTTTTTATTTTTAAGGATTTCTATTGGTTTAAAATTTATTTTATAAGACATTTTTTTACATTCTTTTATATAATATCCTAAGTACAAATACTCTATTTTTTCTTTTTTTGCTTGTTCTATAAGTTTTAAAATTAAAAAACTTCCCAAGCTTCTATTTTTATATTTTGGATTATAAAAAGAATAATTGGCAGAAAATGAATTTTTATATATGTCATAAAGTATTGCTCCAAAGAATTTGTTATTTTTATATATATGAAGAATTTTTGTTTCAACAGGGGATATTTCTANCATTGTTCTAAAATCTAAATAAGTCATATTNGCCATNTCTCCTTTAGAATGTCGTTGTTTNAAATATTTCTTAAATAATTTATAATGTTCTTGGCTTGTTTTTGGTTTTCCTATTTTAATTTTTAAATCATTATTTCTTTTTAAAATTCGTTTAAAATTTTTTGAAAATAAAAAATCATTTACTACAATACGTGTTGACTTACATGCTTTGCAATTTTTACAGTTAGGTTTGTAAAAAATATTTTCATTTCTTCTAAAACCTCTTGAAACTAATTTTTCGAGAGACTTTTTACTTACAAATTTCGTTAAATCTGTAAAAAGTAAATACTCTTTTTTTCCTGGAATATATGGACATTTTCGTGGTAGAGAGTTAGAAAAATTAAAATTATTATATACCTTTATTGATTTATTCATTTTTTAAATTTTTAGCAATGTCAATCGCTCCATAACAAAATATTGCAGATGCACCTGATCTTTTTATAGCAATTAAACTTTCATATAAACATTTCTCATAATCAATTACTTTTTCTTGTTCAGCAAATTTTAACATTGAAAACTCCCCACTTACTTGATATGCAAAAATAGGAATATTAAATATTTTTTTAACTTTACTAATTACATCTAAATAAGGCAAAGCAGGTTTAATCATTATCATATCTGCCCCTTCATTTATGTCCATTGCAACCTCTCTAATAGCTTCATCAGAGTTTTTATAATCCATTTGATATGTTTTTTTATCAGTTTTACCTAATGATTTTGATGACCCAACAGCATCTCTAAATGGACCATAAAAATTTGAAGCAAATTTTGCAGCATAGGATAAAATAATTGTTTTATTAAAACCTTCATTGTCCAACCTATCTCTTATAACTCCAATTCTCCCATCCATCATATCTGATGGAGCTATAATATCTGCTCCTGCCTCAGCTTGAATAATTGCTTGTTGTGATAAAACATCAATTGTTTCATCATTTGCAATATAATTTTTTTTCAAAATTCCATCATGACCATGAGTGGTATATGGATCAAGTGCTACATCACAAATTAAACCAATTTCAGGAAAATTCTTTTTAATTTCTCTAATTGCTCTACAAATTAAATTATTTTTATTAAGAGCTTCTTTACCATCAAATGTTTTTAATTTTTTTTCAATATAAGGAAAAAGTGCTATAGCAGGAATATTAAAATTATTCACTTCCTCAATTTTTTTTAAAACTGTATCCACGCTATATCTTTGCACAGAGGGAATAGATTTAATATTTTCAATCATATTTTTTCCTTCTGTAATAAACAAAGGCAATATAAGATCATTAGAACTTAGTTTTGTTTCAGAAATTAAATTTCTACACCAAGGAGATTGTCTATTTCTTCTTAATCTAGTACGAGGAAATTTACCTATAGTAAATCTTTTATTCATAATCCCAAATTTGACCCCTAAAAAATTTTTTTTATAGTTAAAATAAAGTATAAAAAAAATAACACAGTTTAATAGAATATATATTGTAAAAAATCAAAGAAATTAAATGAAAAAGATTAATTTTAATCAATTTTTTTTTAATTCTGTATCTGAGTTAAAAAAAAAAAACCTTGATAGAAGTCTAAAATTACTGACAAAGATTGATCCTATTAAGGTAAAATATAAACAAAAAACTTTGTTGAATTTTTCTTCAAATGATTACTTGGGATTATCACAAAATAAAACCATTAAAAATGATACAATAAAGATTATAAAAAAATATGGAATCGGTAGTGGTTCTTCAAGATTAGTATCAGGTAATTTCGATTTTCATGAAAAAATAGAAAACGAATTAGCAAAAAAGAAGAAGTCAGAAGCAGCTATAATTTTTAGCACAGGCTATTTAGCAAATTACTCTATCTTATCTTCGATTTTTAATTCAAATATTTTTAAAAAAAAACCATTAGTATTTTCAGATAAATTAAATCATCAATGTATATATGAAGGCTGTAAAAATAAAAACATTAATTTTTTTCGCTTTCATCATAACGATATGAATCATTTGGAATATTTATTAAAAAAAAATAAATTTAAATCAAATCCCAAATTTATTTTATCAGAGACTGTTTTTAGCATGGATGGTGATTTTGCTGATATTGAAGGACTCGTTAAATTAAAAAAAAAATATAATTCATTTTTATTTTTAGATGAAGCACATGCAACAGGAATTTATGGTGATAATGGTTTTGGTTTATCATTAAAATTTAACAATGATATTGATTGTGTTACTGGCACATTTAGCAAAGCATTTGGAAGTTTTGGAGCTTACATTAGTTGTAGCAAAAATTTAAAATCATTTTTAATAAATAAATGTCCAAGTTTTATATATTCTACATCTCTTCCTTTCAGTTTATTAGCTTCAATTTATTCTGGTATTAAAATCATACCTAAATTAAAAAATGAAAGAAAAAGGTTAATTAAAAATTCATTTTATTTAAGAAGAATCTTAAAAAAAGAAAACTTTAATATTGGAAATTCTCAAACTAATATAATTCCAATAATTATTGGCGATTCAAAGAAAACAATTTCAATATCAAAAGGATTAGAAAGGAAAGGTTTTTACGTTGCTCCTATAAGACCACCATCAGTTCCACCAAATAGTTCTAGATTAAGGATATCTATTTCAAGTTGTCATAGTCAAGACAATATAAAAAAATTATTTAATTCCTTAAAAATGTTTAAAAATAGAATTTAATATTATGAGTAAAAAAGGTTTTTTTATTACTGGTACTGATACGGGCGTTGGAAAAACATTTTTCTCTTCCATACTGATGAAAAAATATAATTTTGATTATTGGAAACCAATACAAACTGGAAAATTTATTGAAAACGATACTTTCTATATTAAACAAAACATAGGGATTGAAAAAAACAGGTTTCATAAACCAATTTATTCATTTAAAAAACCCTTATCTCCTCATTTAGCATCAAATTATGAGAAAATTTCAATTAATATGAAAAAAATAAAAAAACCAAACTCTGATAGACCGTTGATTATTGAAGGAGCGGGAGGCATACTTGTTCCTTTGAATAAGAAAAACCTACTTATTGATTTGATTAAAAAATTTAAATTTCCTGTAATTGTTGTTTCAAAATCTATTTTAGGAACCATTAATCACACATTAATGACATTAGAAATTTTAAAAAAAAATAAAATAAATATATTTGGAGTTATTTTAAATAATATAAAAAATAAGAAAGAAGGTTATCAAAATGCAAAATCAATTGAGGACTTTGGAAATATAAAAGTTTTAGGACAAATTTCATCAATGAATAATATAACTAAGAAAAAAATAGAAACATTGTCTAAAAAAAAATTTATTAGCGAATTCAGACTATGAAAAATTCAAAATCAATAAAAGAAGATAAAAAATATATTTGGCATCCATTTACACAACATAAAATTTCTAACGATCCAATAAAAATAGTTTCTGGAAAAATGACAAAATTAAAAGATGATAAAGGTAAATATTATCTTGATTTAATATCTTCTTGGTGGGTGAATACTCATGGACATTCTCATCCTTATATAGCTAAAGC
>PARY01000005.1 GCA_002711715.1 Pelagibacteraceae bacterium
TGTCAAATGCAAACTAGATTAGTTTTTCAAAATAATAATGAAAAAGAGAGGGCTAAAAAATTAGGTATCAAAGATCTAGAGAAAAAATATAATATTAGTGATACAAAGTTTGAAGATCTTCTTGTTGAAAATTGATTTCATGCGTAATATTTATCAAGGCTTGAGAATAATCAAAACCTAATTCCATGGTTTTTATAATATTAAGCGAACCTCCTATATTTCCACTTATTGCTTGAGCATAGGCTATTTTACCTAAAAATTTATTATCAATAATTTTACCACCATGTTCTAGCATTTTTGATGCTAAATTTCTTGCTCCCATTTTATCATTTTTTGCCTGTATAATTAAAACTTCTGAAACACCTTCTTTATAGAATCTATCGCTTTCAATAACACTTAATAATTCATACGCAATATTAAATTCACCTATTAAAGCATATGACTTAGCAACTTCAGCAAAAATTCTACCTTTAGTAGAAAAACCTGGAAGTCCTCGAAATTCATAATTTCCTGCAATTTGATCAGGGGCTATTATTAACGCTTTATCTGAGAAAGATTTCATTTCTGTTTTATGTCCTTTAATTCCAAGTTGTTTACCAATAAATGCATATGCCATAGACTGTTCATATTTTGGTTTAATTAATTTAATTAATTTTTCAGCCTCTTCGATTTTGTTAATTCTTGCAAATGCATCAACAAGTTCTAAAACTAATCTTTCATCTGGAATTATCGGTATACTGTTTTTTGCATTTAATAAAGTTTTGTAACTTTCCTCATTTTTATTAATTGAATCTTCAAATAAACTTATATTTATTAACTCTCTAATAATCCAAAACTCCTGATCTTTTGATTTTGTCGCAATTTTTGCCTTTTCTAATATTATATTAAGTTCTTTAATATCATTAATTTTATACAAGATTTTTGCTATACCTAAGTAAGTATTTGAGTTTTCTGCAAGTTTTGATGCTTTTTTTAGATCTTCTTTTACTTTATAAGTATTTTCAATTAGAAAATTAGACTTTGCAACTTCTATAAGCGCAACTGCTTTATTATCATTGTTGGATACTTCATTATTTATTATTAAATATATTTTTTTTTCTATTTCTTTTTTTTTATCTTCTTTATTTAATTCATGATACATTTTATAAACTTTTGTTAAATTCTTAATTTTTTTTGGAAGATCGGTATACATTTTATCACTATATTTCTCAGACATTAATAAATTCTCAAATGCTTTTTCTTTATCATTCAAAAATATTCTTAATTTACTAATTTCATTCGACATTCTGAATTTTGTTCTTGTATCACCGATCTGATCAATAGAGAGTTGTGCTGCATTAAGTAAGCTCAAGGAACTTTTCAATTTATTACCATTTCTAAATTCTGCATCAGCTAAATCAATATTTTTTTTAATTTTAGTTACATTTACTTTTTTTTCACTCTGAATTTTTTGTTTTTTTGATATTTTTTTTAGTTCATTAATATTTAAATTGAGATTATTAATTTTCATTTCTTTTCTATGCAGTTTAGCAATCTTAGTTTTTGGATATCTCTTTTGAATTTTTTCAATTTTCTTTAAAGCGCTTGATAAAAGTATAATTTTTTCATCTGTATCAGTAATTATTTTTGATTCTTCAACAAGTTCTTCAGCTTTTTTATTAAGTTTTTTTGCTTCAAAACTGTAAAACTCTTCACACCCAGAGAAACAAAGAATAAAAATTAATAAAGAATTAAATAGAATTTTTTTAAACATTTAATTATAATTAAGGTATTTATATATTATGAAAAAAATAATTTATTTAAATTTTTTTTTGCTTATTTTTTTTCTTGCATCTATTTCAGTTGATGCAAAAAAAATACCTAATCTTGTAGGTAACTGGGAAGGTGAGAATATTAAATCTACATTAAAAAAAGGTTTTTTAAAAGGTAAAAATATAATAGAAATTACTGAGCAAAAAAATAGACTTTTTAAGGGTTATGTTATTCATAAAGGCGGAAAAGAAGCATTTGTTGGTGTTATCAGATCAGATTATATAAATTTTTATTGGGCAGATAGTNGCAANGATGATGGTAAGGTTATTGGAATAATTCTAAANAANAACAAGATTGAAACATGTTATCTAGATAGCGGTAGAGATGCTGTTGTAGGATGCTCCATTTTATTAAGAAAATAATTGATTACTTAATAATTTACTTTTTTTTTCCAACTTTATAATAAATTTTATCTATAGCTTTTAAAATATTGTATTTGATTCTAGGCTCAGATGCTGAATGTCCACTATTTTCTATTATTTTAAGCTCACAATTAGACATATTTTTTGCTAAAAAAAAAGCAGATTTTGGTGGGCATATTAAATCATATCTTCCTTGAACTATAATTGTCGGTATTTTTTTTATTTTCTTAATATTTGATATAATTTCATTTTTTTTAAGAAAAAAATTATTTTTTGTGTAATGCCATTCTAAAAAAGGGCTATTGGGTATTTTTTTTTTATTTTTAATTTTTTTTATTTGATTTAAATTAATTTTTCCAGGATTTAAAACTGATAATATTCTTTCATATTTTTCCCATATTATAGATGAAATAGATCTTACATTTTTTTTTTTACTTTCTAACATTTTTCCCAATTTTAAAAAAATTTTTTTCTTTTTTTCTTTTAATTTATTTTCAATTGTGTCTATAAGTTCTGGATAAAAATATTGAGAAGAATAATGAAATGCCCAATGTGCTTCATTTTTAGTTCCAAGAAACACACCTCTAAGTACTAAACCTAAAACCTTACTATTATTNTTTATTGCATATATAAGAGCTAAAGTTGATCCCCAAGATCCTCCAACAATAANCCATTTTTTTATTTGTANAATACTTCTAATTTTTTCCATATCATTCACTAAATCTTTGGTTGTATTATTAACTACAGAGCCTTTAGGTTTACTTTTTCCAGAACCTCTTTGATCAAAAAGAATAATTCTATATTTTTTAGGATTAAAATACCTTCTATTTTTTGGATCTATTGATCCGCCAGGACCACCATGAAGATATACTACAGGAATACCATTTTTATTACCACATTCCTCAACATATATTGAGTGTAACTTATCCTCAGTTTCTAGAAAAAATGATTTAAAGGGTTTAATAGGAGGATACATCTATAAATTAAAAAAAAGCTTCTCTTTTTAAATTAAATTCCTTTTAAAATCTCAATTCTTTTTCTTTGGTACTCTTCTTCAGATAAAATTCCTTTTTTATGTAAATTATCAATCGTATTTAGACGTTGTTCTAAAACACCAGATTTATCCTTACTTATTTCTTTTTTAGATATAACAGGCTTCTTTTGCTGTTGTGGAGGAGGCTGAGGAGAAGGCGAGGGAACATTTCTTTTCTGCGTTGGTTGTTTATTTAATTGTTTTTGCAAAGAGTCTATTTGTTGTTGTAATGTTTTATATTGTTCTTTAGGTAATTTTTTAACATTTATCTCTTCCTTTGCAGCTTTATAAGCAGCATTTGTAAAAACAAACCAATCTTTTCTTTCATTATTTTTTCTATATATGCCTTTTTTATTTTGATTATAAACAACAATCATTCCTTCATATTCAGCTACTTTTTTTCTATGTCCAACATCGTAAACTAATTTGGTTGTCTCCCAAACATTACCCATATATTGTTCATCTAAAGTAGGCTGTAGACTGACTTGTACAGCGCCAATTATTAAGTTTAATTGATTATTAGCCACAAATAGTCTTCCAGCNGTTAATCGTTCTTCACTAAATGACCACCTTGCGCTAGCATGAGACCCTTTTATAACAAAAGTAATNTCCTCAGTAGGTTTAGCCATCATTAAAGCTTTAGGCACGTNTTCTGTTAGCAACNTAAGTTCNTTTTTTGAAAACAGAGGAATTTCTGGCTGATCTCTATCGTATTTGTAAGAAAGTTGTTTAAGCATTTTCCTTAAAATGTCTTCAGATATTTTTATAGGGTGATTATTTAAATTCTTAGTTTTTTTTTCTATTTTTTCACTTCTTATAAAATATTTAGCAGCACCAGGCATTATAGGTGCTTCTGTCCAAAAAGTTGTNACAGCGCGNCTATCAGATATTTTTGCAAAATTGATTTGNGGGAAAAGAACTAATAAAAAAAATATAAGTAATATTAAACTTGAATAATTTTTTTTAAAAAGGTTATAAATCATTTATTTTTTTTTTAATGAATTCAAAAAATGAAAGCAAATAATTTTAATTATATTGTTTAGGAATTAATTGTACACAGAAAAAAAGGTAAGCCCCCTAAACAGGGGACCCACCTTTGAATATTTTCCTTTGGAGGCTTTAAAGCAATACTTTTCTTACCAGAGGTAAAACATACCAACTGAGAAGATATCACTTTCGCCGTCTTCGTCACCAGTATCCGCATTATGCCATGTTTCTTCAGCATGTGAATACTCGGCAACAGCTAACCATTCAGGGGCTAGGTTATGATAGATTCCAAGAGTAAACATTTCTTGAGAATCTTTTGGATCATATACGCTTCCAACATCATTTCCAGCCATGTCTTGGTAACTACCACCCCAAGAAATACCCATTTTACCTGCTCCGTAATTATAGGTTCCTTGAACGTAGTAACCGTCATGGTCACGACAGACTCCATCATCTGACATACCGCCAGCGTCCATTTGTAGCGTAATACCTAAACATTCACCAGTATAATAGTGAGCTGTTAGGGCAACTGGGCCACCTACTAAAGTACCACCAACGTGGATACCTTCAGCTTCGATTTCTGGGCCACCACCGCCACTTTGGTACTCGGCTTCTTGGTACATTCCAGATATTACAAGATTAGAACCTTCACTTACACCTGATAAGCTAATATTAAGTTCACCTTCAATTCTAGGCAAATTAGACTCATCAGCAGTACTATCACCAGCGGCACCATTTCCTGTACCTGCTTTAATTTTTGAAGGATCAAAAATTCCTACGGATAGTGTAGTTCCATTATAACTTGGTGTAGTGTATCTAAAAGACGCATTAAAGTCCGGATATACATATCCAAAACCAATACGACCAAGAGTAGTACCACCGTTATTTGTATTATCAGCAGTAGCACCAACACCAAATAATGTCATATCTTGCACAATTGCATTTCTTTGAAACAAACTAAGAGTTCTTCCAAATAAAACTTCACCAAAGTCACCTGATGCTGCAGAATAGATTTCTCTCATATCAACCTGTGCACCACGAGCTGTTTTGGTATTATTATTTTGTATTTGAGGATACAAAGCAAAGTAACCTCTTAATTGAACTCCGTTTGAAGCTGGTCCTTGAACACCAAAACCAAATTTTGATGGTAATAGACCAGTTTGTATACGAGTATTTTCACCAGTAGAAGTTCTTGCTGTCTGGCCACTAGCCATATTAGCATTTTTACCAGTTGAATATACGTAGAATGCATTAACGTTACCATCAACAGAAAATGACCAACCAGATGGTTCGTCTGCCATTAATGTAACTTTAGCATCTACAGGAGCAGTGTATGCTGTTGCAATAGCAACACCAGCAACCGCGCCTAATAGTAATTTTTTCTTTTCTAACATTTATATAAGCCTCCCAAAAAGAAAAAGAGTTAATAAAATTATGTTTATATAATATAAAAATTTTATCGTAAGTCGCAATGTATTTAACCTTTGCTTCTATTTTTGTTAATTATGTCAATTTAGACAATGCCCTTTATTTTAACAAATATTAAGTAAAATCATATAGTTAAAATAGAATTTATATTTATTCTTAGCTTAAAAAAAGCAAAAAATAGTAGTAATATGTGGTATTTTTACAACACATATTTTACTTATAATCAGTTCTTTGAATCAGGATTAGACAAAATTATCTTTTTTTCTTTAAGCTTGTTGTAGAACTTAACAATCTTTTTAATGTTTTAAAGTTTTTACTATCTTGGTTTCTTGGTCTTCTTAAATTAATTTCATAATCTAGTAAAATTTTTGAAGGAAGATTTGATAGAAAACAAATTCTATCTGCCAATTCAATGGCCTCGTCCAAGTCGTGTGTAACAAATACAATTATTGGTTTGTACTTTTTCCATAACTTAANTAGCAATTTTCTCAACAAATTTGAAACTTTTTTATCTATAGATATAAATGGTTCATCTAGTAATAAAATATCTGGATTTGGTGCAAACGCTCTTGCCAAAGCAATTCTTCTTTGCATCCCTCCAGATAATTTATTTGGGTATTGNTTTTTATATTTTTCTAGCCCGATTTTTTTTATAAGTTCAAATGCAATTTTTTCACAATTTTTTCTTTTTTTAATAGGATATTTGATATTTTCAATTGCAGTTAACCAGGGAAACAATCTTGGTGCTTGAAACATATAGCTTATATTTGAATTTGTTGCATCCTTATATGTTTGAACAGAACCATCAAAATCTTTATCTAAACCAGAAATTATATTTAATAACGTAGTTTTTCCACAACCGGAAGGGCCAAAAAAAGAAACAAACTGGCCTTTTTTTATCGTAAAATTTAAATTTTTAAATATTAAATTTTGACTTTGTTTGTTTTGAGTTTTTAAAGGAAAAATTTTTTTTTTTATTTCAATATTTATTTGATTCATTTTTTTATTTTTTAATTAATTTATTATCTCCATTCAGTTAATTTTTTGTCATAAGGTTTAATCAAAAACCACTCTATTAACATTATAATTAGTACAAATACGATTGTGTATGCCAAAATCGAAGTTGTATCAAACATTGAAAAAAATTCATTTATCTTAAATCCAACGCCATTTGATCTTCCTAACAGTTCAACAACTAAAACAATTTTCCAAATTAGAGCAAGGCCAGAACGGGCAGCAGATACAAAATAAGGATATAACTGAGGAATTAAGATGTCTTTAATAATTTCAAATCTAGATTTATTGTAAATTTTTCCTACTTGAATCAATCTTTCATCTATAGCTTTGGTTCCTTCTCTTAATATAACTGTTACGGTAGGTATNTTATTGATTGTAACTGCAAGTACAGCAGCAACTTCATTTAAACCAAACCAAATAAAACATAATATTATTGTTACTAAAGCTGGTATATTTAAAGCTAATATTAACCACCCATCTAAATAATCATCTATTTTTGTTTTTCTTCCCATCACAATTCCAATTGACGAACCTATTATCATTGCAAGAAAAAAAGCAACAAATACTCTAAGTAATGTAATGTAGACATGATGGAATAAATCTTGAGATGCATGATATTTAATTGATTCCGCGACATTACTAGGTGATGGAAGAATTATTGTATCATCAACTATTCTAGAAATAATTTCCCAAATAAGAATTAGGAAGAATATAGAAATGAATCTTCTAAATANTTCATTTTTTAATATAGTATTCAAATTATTAATGATGCAAAAAAAAAATTAATAATTATTAATTATTGGACCAAAACATATTAGATGAAATTTTTTTTACTTTACCAATTAAATCTCTACCGCCATATCTTGCTAATATTTGATATATTTTTTTTGTTTCTTCTATTTCATCATTTCCAAAAGTTAACGGTATTCCATTTCTATATGCGTCTCTTAAATGAATAAGCATTGTTCGATCTTTTGCTTGAGTTAATGGAAATATTCTTTCCCATTCATCATCGGAAGACATCATAATTTCTTTTGCTTCTTTGGAGGCGTTAAAAAAATTATTCATTAATTTATTGTTATTTTTTCCAAAATCTTCAGAAAAAACCCAGCCAATAGATGGTATTTGTGTTTTTATTCCTAAATTTTTTAAAATACTATCAACAGATATAATCTCTTTGTAACCTTTGGATTTAAGTCTGGCATTATAGTGCCAATAATTTAATACAGCATCAATTTCATTTCTTTCTACAAATTCATTTAATAACGGGGGTGCTGCGTATATTGGTTTTAGAAAAGTTTTGGGATCTTTATTCAAGTTTTTATTAGTATATGCTCTAAATAATAACCAATTTTTATCAATTGAACTTCCAGCAATTCCAAGTTTTTTATTTTCTAAATCCTTTATATCATCTATTTCTGAGTCGTGTTTGACCATAATGCCACCAACGGTCATTGAGTGAGGATGAAAAACATAATTTCTATTTTCACCTCTTTGTCTTGAAACCCATATCCAGTCGGTAACTATCATATCAACTGNCTTACCTTGTAAAGCAATTGCAGCAGCATTCTTAGTAGANAAAAATTTTTTTTTTATTNAAAAATTATTTTTTTTNTCCAATTTATTGTGTTTGATAATATCTATTTCCCAATTCACACTACCGTATTTAAGTAGACCAATGCTTAAAACGTTTTCTTTAGCAACAATTGGATTGAATACTAATGTAAANAAAGTTAATAAAAGTAAATTTTTAATGATTTTCATTTCTATTAAATAAAAAAAATATCTTACTAATTTATTAAATCAAGTTTAAATACTCTTATTTTTATTGTAATTTATTTAGTTAATAAGATTTAGTAACGTAAGATTTAAGTTGATCTATTTCTTTTTTTAATCTTTTTGTTCTATCTTTTACTAAATCGCCTATGCTAACAACTCCAACAAGTTTATTTTTATTTAAAACCGGTAAATGTCTAAAATGTTTACTAACCATTAAAGTTAAAAGATCTTCATTATTATCTTCNANANNNCATGTAANTACATTTTTGGTCATTATTTCTTGGGCTTGAGTATTTCTTACNGATTTTTTTTGAGTAAATGCTCGAACTATGTCTCGTTCAGATAAAATGCCAATAACTTTTTCTTTTTCTAAAATTACTATAGCTCCAATTTTTTCTTTTGCTAGAATATGCGCTACATTAACTATTTTTGTTTCTTTTGAAGTTGTTATAGTTTTACTACCTTTTTTTTTTAAAATATCTCTTATTAACATTTTATTTATTTTTTATATGATTCTTTTATAAAAGATAAATCTTTTCAAGGATTATTTGCATTTATATACAACAATTATGAACAAAAAGATTTTAAATGTAAAAGGATTAAGATGTCCAATACCGGTTTTAAAAGCAGAAAAAGTGTTAAAAAAGTTAAAAACAGGAGATATTTTGGAAGTTTTAACAACTGATCCGCAAGCAATTAAGGATTTCCATGCTTTTTGTGAAGTAAATAATTGTTTATTTTTAAGTTCAAATCAAAAAAAAGGAATAATCAAAATCTCTATTTGTAAAAGTCTTTAATTATTTAATTATTTTATTTTCATCAATTGTTAAAGTTAGTAAAGCAGGTACAATTATTAGAATTAGAATTGCTGATAAAAATAATCCTCCTATAACCACAGATCCCAATCCTTTATATAATTCAGATCCTGCACCAGGAAATAGTACTAAAGGAAACATTCCAAAAATACTAGTTAATGTAGACATAAAAATTGGCCTTACNCTTGTTCTTGCNGATTCAAAAATAGCATCTTTTTTAGACATTTTTTTTTTAATCGAATCTATNGTTTTTAGCACTAGTAAAATTGAATTATTAACTACTATTCCAATCAGAATTAAAAAACCAAGTAACGTTAACATATCTAATGCTTGGTAAGTGAAAAAGTTAAGAATTTTTAGACCAATAAAACCTCCTACTGTCGCAAGTGGAACTGCAATTATTATTACCAGAGATAAAATAAAACTTTCTAAAAGTATAGCCAAACTTAAGAAAACTAGAATTAAAGCAATGGCAATTGTTAACGACATTGAATCTAATGTCTGTGATAATTTATCAGCTGTTCCTGATAAATTTATTGTAATTCCTTTTTCAAACGCTTCGTCACTTAAATTTTTTACTACAGCATCATCTAATATTTTTATTGCTACTTCTAAAGGAATTTGGGAAGGAGGTCTAATTTGCAAACTTACTGTTCTTTTAAAATTTATGTGACGAATTGAAACAGCGCTTGATGTAATTTCGTTTTTAGAAACTGATGAAAGAGGTATGGTAATACCAGATTTTGAAACAATAGGGATGTTTGCTATCTGTTGAGTGAAATTATTTTTTTGATCTTTTTTTCCAATTATTCTTAGATCCATATTTCTACCATCAGCAACAATTTCATCGATCCATAAACCATCATTAAATGCATCCATGCTATTGGCAAATTCTTTTACTGTAATTCCATTTTCAGACAATTTTTCCATATCTGGAATAAATCTAAGCTCTGGTGTGCCAAGTTCCAAACCTGGTTTAGGCCTAATTTGAGTTCTACCGAGTTTTTCAGGAAATACTTTATTAGTAATAAAAAAAGCTTTTTTAGTTATATCTAAAATTTCATTTAAATTAGAACCACTAAAATTTATATCAATCTTTCTACTACCTCCAGCTGTTCTTCCAAAAATAGACGGTTGGTTAATAAATCCTAAAGTTCCAGACTCTTGGAAAGCAAGCTTCTCCATCAAAGGAATGATTTTTTTAATATTATTTGGATCTTCAGTAGATGCTCCAATAAAAATTCTTGTAGAAGTTGATACGAAGAAAAAGTTGTTTATTCTAGGATATTCAGTGGCACTCGCTTCTCCTCCTTCTTCTAAAACAAAGTAAGGTTTAATTTGATTTTCAATATCTTGAGCAATTTTACTAGTTGTTTCAAGATTATATCCAGGAGGTGGAATTAATACTCCAAAAACTAAATTTTTATTTCCCTCTGGCAAATATTCAAGTTTAGGTGCTAGAAAAAAAATTCCAAAAATAGTAATTAAAATAATTGTTGAAATTGTAATTGAAGCTCTTTTTTTAGAAGGTAAAACCCAGNCTAAATATTTATAAAATTTNTATAAAAAATTTAAAGCAANANAGTTTAATATTNTAGGNTTNTTAAATTTCCAAATTTTTTTTTTATTATCAGTTTGTAAAAGTTTTAATTTACACGAAATAACAGGAATTAATGTTATAGCTAAGACTAGTGATAAGCTTATAGCAACGCAAATTGCAACAGATATGTCTCTAAATAATTGACCAGCTTCTACCTGTACAATTAGTAACGGAATGAAAACTAAAACTGTTGTTAATGCAGATAAAAAAACTGCTTGCCATACTTCTTTTGTACCAGTTAAAGACGCATCATAATCACTTTTTCCCATTTCTTTATGTCTAAAAATATTTTCTAAAACAACAATTGCAGAATCAATAACCATTCCGACAGCAAAAGCTANTCCAGCCAAACTTATTACATTTAAAGATTTTCCTAATAGGGCCATTGCAACAAAAGTTCCAATTATTGTAAGAGGTATAGTAGTTGCAATTACTAGTGTGGCTCTAGCTGAGTTTAGAAATAATAATAATATTAATGCAGCTAACAAACCTCCAACAATTATATTTTGTTGAACTAAATCTATTGACGAATTGATGTAAATAGTTTCGTCATAAACTTGTTTAAGCTCAAGCCCTTCTTTATTTAATAGTGGATTTAGTATTTTTATTTTTTCTTTTACTTCTTTCATTGTNTCTAAAACATTTACCCCTACATCTCTTACTAAATTTATAGCAATTACCTCTCTTCCTAATGATCGAATATATGCAACAGGTTCTTTAATTCCGTATTTAACTTCGGCCACATCTTCTAAAAAAACTTTTGATGAAAATTGAGTTTGTTCGTCTTTATTTACTTTTATAACAACTTTTTTTATTTTTTCAGGACTATCTAATTGACCCTCAGCTCTTATTAAATACCTTCTTTTTCCTTCATCAACATCACCTGCAGTTAGAGAAATATTGGATGAAATTAAACTATTTGCAATATCTGAAATTGTTAACTTGTATAAGGATAATCTTTGAGGATCCACAATAACTTGCATTTCAGTTTTGCTACCTCCAAAAATATTAGATCTTGAAATACCCTGAATTTTTTCTAATTCTGTTTTAANTAAATTATCTGTTAAATCNCCAAACTCCGACATAGATTTATTAATTTTTTTTATAGGTCTTAACATAATCCATGCAATAGGCGAATCTTCACTTCCAGAGGTTTCTATAGTTGGTTTCATAATCTCTTCAGGCATACCTCTTACTCTATCAAGAGCATTAGANACCATTAACAAAGCTGTTTGAAAATTTTTTGCAGAACTAAACTCTAATTTTATTTCTGACTTTTTGTCATTAGCATTACTTCTTATTCTTTCCACTCCTTTTACGGATTTCAAAACATCTTCTTGTTTAACNACGATTTCTCGCTCTACTTCACTGGGTGACCCTCCTTGCCAATTTGTGGTTATTTCAATTACAGGCTTTCTTACATCAGGTGTTAATTGAATAGGAATTTTAAATAATGCTAAAAGTCCAGAAAAAAGAATTAATATTATCAGAGAATAAATTATTATTGGTCTTTTAAGACAATTTTTAACAA
>PARY01000006.1 GCA_002711715.1 Pelagibacteraceae bacterium
AATTTTATATTACTTGATTCTCCTTTTTTATTTACATCAGAATATGAATATTTAAAAAATAAATTAAAAAATAAATCAAAAGAAATTGATTGCTCTTTTACTATTAATAAAAAAAATGAAAATTTAGAAAAATCTATAAAAAGAATTCAACAGGAAGCTGAGGATTCGGTAAGAAGAGGAGTAGAACATATTTTATTAACTGATCGTAAAGTTAATTTACAAAATGCTGCGATTCCGATGCCTTTAGCTGTTGGAGCGGTGCATACACATTTAGTAAATGAAGGACTTAGAAGTTTTGTATCAATCAATGTACAAGCATCAGACGTTTTAGATGTTCATTCTTTTGCGGTTTTAATTGGAATCGGTGCTACAACTATAAATCCATATTTAGCTGAAAGAACAATATTGAATAGATATAAAAAAAATAACTATTTAAGTATAAGTTCAAAAGAAATTTTAGAAAATTATAAATCATCAATTAACAAAGGAATTCTAAAAACAATGTCTAAAATGGGTATTTCTGTTTTAAGTTCTTATAGAGCAGGATACAACTTTGAAGCCCTTGGTTTAAATAGAACTTTAGTAGCAGATTTATTTCCTGGTATGCCATCAAGGATATCCGGCCTAAGATTTCACGAAATAGAAAATAAAGTTATAAATTTACATTCTAAAGCTTTTAACGAACAATTTTTATCTTTGCCTATTGGGGGATATTATAAATTTAGAAAAAATGGAGAAAATCATTATTATCAGCCAACTTTAATACATACCTTACAGACTGCAGTTACTAGTAATTCTTATAAAAAATTTAAAATATATAGTGAAGGGATAGATAATCTTCCATTAATTAATATTAGGGATTTATTTGCATTTAGAAATTCAAAAAATAAAGTTTCTNTAAANAAAGTTGAATCNGANGGAANTATTTGTAAAAGATTTGGTAGTGGAAGCATGTCACATGGCGCTTTGTCTAAAGAAGCTCATGAAACTTTAGCAATTGCAATGAATAGAATGGGTGCATATTCTTGTAGCGGTGAAGGTGGAGAGGATGAAGAAAGAATTAAAAAACTACCAAATGGAGATAGTAAAAATTCTAGAGTAAAACAAATTGCTTCAGGTAGGTTTGGTGTTACTGCAAAATATTTAAACAGTTGTCAAGAAATTGAAATTAAAATGGCTCAAGGAGCAAAACCTGGAGAAGGTGGGCAATTACCAGGATTCAAAGTATCAGAAGAAATAGCAAAATTAAGATACTCAACTAAAGGGGTAACATTAATTTCACCTCCACCCCACCACGATATTTATTCAATTGAAGATCTCGCACAGCTTATTTATGATTTGAAACAAATAAATCCTAAAGCTAGAGTTTGTGTAAAATTAGTTTCTCGGTCTGGAATTGGAACTGTAGCTGCAGGTGTTGCAAAAGCAAAAGCAGATACAATTTTGATATCAGGACATTCTGGAGGAACGGGAGCAAGTCCCCAAACAAGTATTAAATATGCCGGAACACCGTGGGAATTAGGTTTATCTGAGGTACACCAAATTTTAGTTGCTAATAATTTACGTCACAAAGTTCGATTACGAACTGATGGAGGTATAAAAACTGGAAAAGATATTGTTATTGCATCTATATTAGGAGCAGAAGAATATGGCATTGGAACAACTTCTTTAGTTGCAATGGGATGTATATTGGTTAGACAATGTCATAGCGATGTATGTCCAGTTGGCATATGTACGCAAAAACCTGATTTAAGAAAAAAATTTGAAGGAACTCCAGAAAAAGTTACAAACCTCTTTTCATTTATTGCTAGAGAAACAAGAGAAATATTATCCAAATTAGGCTTTAGATCGATAAATGAAATTGTTGGAAGAACAGAGTTACTTAGACAAGTTAGTAAAGAAAATATAACAGTTAATACTATTGATTTAAATTCCCTTTTAGTAAAAGCAGAATCTAAAAATCCTGTATACTGTACTGTGAAGGGAAGAAATGAAGTTCCAGAGAGTTTAGATAAAAAAATTATTAGAGATTTTTTGGATAGAACAAAAAAAAAAAAACTTAATAAAATAAATTTAAATTATTTAATAAAAAACACAGATAGATCAATTGGAGCAAAATTATCTTCATTTATTACTAATAACAAACTAGAAATAAATAAAAACCTAAAAATTCAAGTTAAATTAAACGGAAGTGCTGGGCAATCTTTAGGAGCTTTCCTTGTAAAGCAAATTGAACTTTTAGTTGATGGTGACGCAAATGATTATGTTGGTAAGGGTTTAAGTGGAGGTAGAATAATAATTAAACCTGGCGAAAGATCAAATTTTATTCCTCACGACAATATAATTATTGGTAATACAATTTTATATGGAGCAACAGCTGGAGAATTATTTGCTAACGGTCAGGCCGGTGAAAGATTTGCAGTTCGAAACTCTGGCGCAAATGCTGTTATCGAAGGATGTAGCAACAATGGCTGCGAATATATGACAGGGGGAATAGTTGTAATACTAGGAAAAGTTGGTGAAAATTTTTCTGCAGGTATGACAGGAGGTATGGCTTTTGTATATGATACAAATAATTTCTTTCCTAATTATGTGAATTGTGATTCCGTAGTTTATTGCAAATTAGAAAAACTTTATTGGGAAAATATTTTAAAAAAATTAATTAATCGTCATATTAGCTTTACGAACTCTACTAGAGCAAAAGAAATAATCAGAAATTGGCCAAATGAAAAAAAGAACTTTTGGCAAGTAGTACCGAAAGAAATAATTAATCAATTGAAGAATCCTGTTTTTGATAAAAAAAATATAGATTTAAAAAGAAAATTAGCTTAAATAAAAAAATAATTTAAAATTTTTTAAATAAATAATAGTTTAAAAAAAAAATTATGATTCATAAATATGACTAAAATTGAAAACAAAAAAATAATTCTTCAAGTTATACCAGCAATGGAGATGGGTGGAGCAGAAATAGGAACAGTTGAAATTTCAACCTATATGAAAAAAAAAGGTTGGAGAGTGATAATAACTTCATCCGGAGGTTCATTAGTAAACAAACTAGACTATCGAAAAATAAAACATATTAAATTACCATTAAATTCTAAAAATCCTTTAATTATTTTTTTCAATATTTTTAAATTGGCCTGGATTATAAAAAAATATAAAGTAAAAATTGTTCATGTTAGAAGTAGGGCTCCTGCTTGGAGTGCTTACTATGCCTGTTCAATGATTAGAGGTGTAAAACTTGTTTCTACAATTCATGGAGCGTATAGCAATCAGAACATTTTCAAAAATTTTTATAATTCAGTTATGTTAAATTCGGTAAAAATTATTGCGATCTCAAAGTATATTAAAAATTATTTACTTCAAAATTATAATTTGACAAAAAAAAAGAGAGACAAAATCGTTGTTATTCCTAGAGGAGTGGATCCAACAAAATTTAGTCCGCAAAATATTGATTCAAAAAGACTTTTTTTTCTTACAAACCACTGGGAATTACCTGATGGAATACCAATTATATTATTTCCATCAAGAATAGCACCTTTTAAAGGTCATAAAACACTTTTAAAAGCACTTGCAATATTAAAGAAGGATCCAAAAATTAAATTTATTTGTTTGATGGTGGGTTTATCAAAAAAAAATTCTAATTATGATGCAGAAATAAAATCGTTTATTGATGAAAACGATCTTTATGAATATATAAAATTTACTGGGGCATGTTCTGATATGCCAGCGGCATATAAAATATCAGATATTGTAGTGTCCCCAGCAGATAAACCAGAGGGTTTTGGTAGAATAATTATTGAATCTCAATCGATGGAAAGACCTGTCATTGCTAGTGCGCATGGAGGTTCATTAGAACTAATTAAAAACAATTTTAATGGTATACTTTTTAAACCTAAAAACGAACATGATTTAGCAGATAAATTAAAATANCTACTTTGTTTAACAAGAGAAAAAAAAGAAGAGATTATTAAGAATGCAAGCACATCCGTTATTGAAAAATACAATATTGAAAAAATGTATGATTCAAATTTTAAATTATATAGTTCTCTAATCAAATAAAATNTAAATAATGNTTTCGAAAAAAAAAAATATTTTAATCATTAAACATGGGGCTTTAGGTGATTTCATTTTATCCTTTGGACCTTTTAAAGCTATAAGAGATCATCATTTAAATGATCGGTTATTTTTGTTAACTACAAATAAGTTTAAATTTTTTGCTGAAGAAAGTAATTATTTTGATGAAATAATAATAGATGACAGACCTAATTTTTGGAGCGTAAAAACAATATTTAAACTAGCTAACTTTTTAAGAAAAAAAAATTTTCATAGAGTTTATGATCTTCAAACATCTCAAAGAAGTTCTTTTTATTATAATTTTTTTAGAATAAGAAATCAGACAGAATGGTCGGGAACAGCTTTTGGGTGTACCCACCCAGATAAAAATCCAGATAGAAATAAAATTCACACAATAGAAAGACATAAAATTCAATTAGCGGAAATTGGAATTAAGAATGTAAAATTGAGTGATTTATCTTGGGTAAAAAGTAATAATAATTTTAGAATTAAAGAACCTTACGTATTATTTTCTCCAGGTTCCTCTTCTCATAGGCCAAAAAAAAAATGGCCGGAACAAAATTATGTAAAATTATCAAGAATATTTATTCAAAAAAAAATAACTCCAATTCTATTAGGTAATTTTGAAGATATACAAATTGGAAATTTTATTTCATTAAATGCAAACGGATGTATAAATTTAGTTAATAAAACAACAATACAAGATCTTTGTTCTTTAGGTAGGAGCGCGGAAATAGCTATTGGAAATGATACAGGGCCCATGCATGCATTTTCAATGAGTGGTTGTCATTCATTAGTTTTATTCTCAGATGATTCTAATCCTAATAGATGTGCCCCAAGATCTATAAATAAAAAAAAAATAGTAAAGATTCTACAAAAAAAAGATTTAAGAGATCTTACAGTTGATGATGTTTTAGATTGTTTACGTAATGACTTTAGATACGAATTGTAATTTGCTATAATTTTAATTGTTATGGTTTCAATAAAGCTTTCTGATGGTTCAATAAAAAAATTTTCTGGTTCAATAAAAGGCGATGAGCTTGCAAAAAGTATAAGTTCAAGTCTATTCAAATCGGCAATTGGAATTTCTATTAACGGACAATTAAACGATTTAAATTTTGAAATAAATAAAGATTGTGAAGCACAAATTATAACTAAAGAAAGTGAATTAGGAATTGAAATATTAAGACATGATGCAGCGCATGTTATGGCAGAAGCTGTAAAAACAATTTACCCTGATGTTCAAATTACAATTGGTCCACCTATAGAAAACGGGTTTTATTATGATTTTTCAAAAAAAACACCCTTTACTCCAGAAGATTTAATCAAAATAGAAAAAAAAATGTTGGAAATAATTAACAAAAACGAACCGTTTAAAAAGGAAGTTTGGAGCAGAAAAAAAGCAATTAATTATTTTAAAGATCAGGGGGAAATATATAAAACTGAAATTATAAAAGATATTNCAAATAAAGATGAAATTTCAATTTATAAGCAAGGGAAATTNCTCGATCTTTGTAAAGGNCCACATTCTCCATCAACTGGAAAAATTGGAAAGTTTTTCAAACTTATTAAATTAGCAGGNGCTTATTGGAGAGGAGATTCTAATAATGAAATGTTACAAAGGATTTACGGTACAGCTTGGACAACAAAAAAAGATTTAGACAATTATTTGCAAATTTTAGAAGAGGCCGATAAAAGAGATCATAGAAAATTAGGCCGCGATATGAATTTATTTCATTTCCAAGAAGAAAGCCCAGGGTCCATATTNTGGCACANCAAAGGATGGGATGTTTTTATGAGATTAAAGAATTATTTNAGAAAAAAACAATTAGAGGCCGGATATGAAGAAATAAATACTCCAGATATGTTAGATAGATCTATGTGGGAAAAATCAGGACATTGGGAAAAATTTAAAGAAAATATGTTTACAATAAATACCGAGGATAAAAGAGTTTTTGCACTTAAACCTATGAATTGTCCAGGCTGTATACAAGTTTTTAACCAAGGTATAAAAAGCTATAAAGACTTGCCAATTAAGATTGCAGAATTTGGAAAGGTTCATAGATACGAGCCTTCTGGTGCTGTACATGGAATGATGAGAGCTAGATCTTTCACTCAAGATGANGCACATATATTTTGTACTGAAAATCAAATAACTCACGAATGTATTNAGGTAACAAATTTAATTTTAAAAATATATAAAGATTTTGGATTTTCAAATATAAAAATTAATTATGCTGATAGACCAGAAAAAAGAGTTGGGGAAGATAAAATATGGGATAAATCTGAAAAAGCTTTATTAAAAGCTGTTAAAGAGTCAGGTGTAGAATATACAATTAATAAAGGTGAAGGAGCTTTTTATGGTCCAAAAATTGAATTTGTTTTAAAAGATGCAATTAATNGAGAATGGCAGTGTGGGACAGTTCAAGTAGATTTTAATTTACCAGAAAGATTAAATGCAAACTATATAAATGAAAAGGGAAAAAAACAAAAACCAGTTTTAATACATCGAGCGTTATTTGGATCTTTAGAAAGATTTTTAGGGATTTTAATTGAACATTACAATGGAAAATTTCCATTTTGGTTAGCTCCCACACAAGTTACAATATGTACTATTACTGAAAAATTTAATAATTTTGGGAAAGAAGTTTATAAAAAATTATCTGAATTAGGTATAAAAGTTGAATTTGATTCACGTAATGAAAAAATTAATTATAAAATTAGAGAGCATAGTCACAAAAAAGTTCCTATAATACTAATCATTGGAGAAAAAGAAAAAAAAGAAAATTCTGTCACTATAAGAGAATTATCCATAGAAAATCAGAATTTTTTAAAACTGGATAAAGCTATTGATTATATAAAAAAAAAAATTTGAATAAATTAAAATTTAAGAGATAATTTATTAATTAAATATTAAAAAAGGAGTACAAGAATACAACAACACAATCGTAGGAAATTTTATAAGCCACGTGGTCCACGAGTTAATCATTATATAAGAGCGGATAAAATAAAATTAATTGATAACCAAGGAGAAATGTTAGGTGAATTTTCAGTTGATGATGGTATTAAAAAAGCAAAAGATCTCGGCCTTGATTTAGTTGAGATATCACCAAATGCTAAACCTCCTATTTGTAAAATATTAGATTTAGGAAAATATAAATACCAACAACAAAAAAAGGAAAATCAGAAAAAGAAAAAACAAAAAATTTCTATAACTAAGGAAGTAAGGTTTAGACCAGGAATTGATGATCATGATTATCAAATTAAAATGAAGCATATTCAAAAATTTTTACAAAAAGGGGACAAGGTTAAAGTAACTTTAAGGTGGAGAGGCAGAGAATTTTATGGAAACAGAGATTTAGGAAAAAATCTTTTTATTCGAATAAAAGAAGATATTAAAGACGTTGCTACAATAGAGCAAGAACCAAAAATGTTAGGAAGACAATTAATTATGGTTTTAAATCCTCTTAATTAATTTATTGATTTCATTTTAAATACTGAGTATATTTTTAATTTTTAGGTTATTTTAATGCCAAAACTTAAGACAAGAAGCGCAGCAAAGAAAAGATTTACTTTTACTGGTTCAGGTAAACTTAAAAGAAATTTTGCTTTTAAAAGACATAATTTAAGAAAAAGATCGCAATCAATGAAAAGAAAAGCAAGGGGTACAACAATTTTAAAAAAATCTGATTTTCAAACTATAAGGAATTATTTACCATATAATAATTAATATAATAAAATGGCTAGAGTTAAAAGAGGAGTTCAGGCAAGAGCAAAGCATAAAAAAATAATTAAGCAAGCTAAAGGTTATAGGGGTAGATCTAAAAATGTTTTCAGAATTGCTATTGAAAAAGTAGAAAAAGGTTTGCAATATGCATACCGAGATAGAAGAACAAAAAAAAGGAATTTTAGAGGTTTATGGATTCAAAGAATTAATGCTGGCGTTAGAGAACATGGAATGAGTTATAATCAATTTATTAATGGTGTAAAAAAATCAGAAATTAATATTGACAGAAAAATTCTTGCTGATATTGCTAAAAATAATCCAAATACATTTAAATTTATTGTAGATAAAATCCGACAAACTAAGTAAAAAAAATTAATAAAAAACTCTTTATAAAACTGCTAAAATAAATTTTTTATAAGATTTTTTTTTAATTTATGTCAGAAGAACTAGAAAATCTAGAAAAACAAATAGAAGAAAGGATAGCTAATGTTACTACTTTAGATGACCTAAATTCTATTAGAGTAGAAGTATTTGGTAAAAAAGGCTTGATTACGAATCATTTAAAGTCTTTAGCTGAATTACCTGAGAATGAGAAAAAAGAAAAAGGAAAAAAAATTAATGATGTTAAAAATAAAATTAACACATTGTTTCAGCAAAAAAATAAAAATTTAAGTGATGGTGAAATTTCACAAAAATTACAAAAAGAAGAAGTGGATATAACTTTATCAACAAGACCTATTTATAAAGGAAAGTTAAATCCAATTACCCAAACTATAGCTGAAGTTACAAAAATTTTTCAAAAAATGGGATTTGAAACGGCATTAGGCCCAGATATTGAGGATGACTACCACAACTTTACTGCTTTGAATATTCCTCCAGAACATCCCGCACGTCAATTACATGATACTTTTTATATAAAAAATAAAAATAATAAACTTTTAAGAACTCACACATCGCCAGTTCAAATTAGAACATTAGAAAAGAAAAAACCTCCATTACGAATTATAGCACCTGGAAGAACTTATCGCGCTGATTCAGATATGACACATACCCCAATGTTTCATCAAGTTGAAGGGTTATATTTAGATACAAACGTAAATATGAGCCAATTAAAAGGATGTATTATGGACTTTTGTAAAGAATTTTTCGAAATAGATGATTTACCAGTAAGATTTAGACCTAGTTTTTTTCCATTTACAGAACCTTCTGCTGAGATTGACATAGGCTGCTTTAAAGATAAAAAACAAATTAGAATTGGAAATGGTGGAAATTGGCTTGAAATTATGGGTTGTGGGATGGTTCATAATAAAGTTTTAAAATACTGTAAAATAGATTCTAACAAATACCAAGGATTTGCATTTGGACTTGGTGTAGAAAGATTGGCAATGCTAAAATATGGAATCTCAGATCTAAGAAGTTTTTTTGATTCGGATATTAAATGGTTGAATAACTTTGGATTTTTAACTTTTGACAATATAGAAAAAATTTAAAAAAAAAAAAATGAAATTTACACTTTCTTGGTTACAAAAATATTTAAAAACAAAAAAAAATCTGAATGATATTTGTGAAAAACTTACAATGTTAGGTATTGAAGTTAGTGAAATTATTGATAATCAAAATTTTTTTAAACAATTTAAAATAGCTGAAGTTACCGATATTCAAAACCANCCCAATGCTGATAGGCTAAAATTATGNAAAGTAAATGATGGTAAAAATAATTTAAATATTATTTGCGGAGCACCAAATATCAAAAAAGGTATGAAAGTAGTTTTAGCGCCTATTGGAACAAAAATGTTAGAAGAAGATTTTATAATNCAAAAATCAAAAATTCGTGGTGTTGAAAGTGAGGGAATGCTTTGTTCNGANAAAGAGATTGGACTTGGANCNGATTGTGATGGAATAATTCATTTAGATNAAAAAANAAAAGTNGGAAGTTCNTTATCAAGTCTTTATCCTTCAGAAAAAATTATTGATGTGGAAATAACGCCAAATAGATCAGACTGTTTAGGAGTTTATGGCATTGCAAGGGACTTAGCAGCAAGTGGTGAGGGAATTTTTATAGAAAAAAAAGTATTTAATATTAAAAGTAAATTTAAAAGTAAAATTAATATAAAAATTTCAAAAGAAGCTAAATCTGCTTGCCCAGTATTTTATGGTCGTTATATAAAAAATATTAAAAATTGCGAAAGTCCTGAATGGTTAAAAAAGCAATTGCAAGCTGTGGGTTTAAAACCTATCTCAACTTTAGTAGATATTACTAATTATTTAACTATTGATTATAACAGACCTTTGCATGTGTTCGATGCTGATAAAATAGAAGGAAATTTGGAAATATATTTAGCAAAGGGAGGGGAAAGTTTAAAAACTTTAGATGAAAAAGATTATAAGTTATCAAAAAAAATGATAGCTATTAAGGATGATAAAAACTTATTAAGTATCGCAGGTGTTATAGGTGGTGCATCTACTATGTGTGATTTAAATACTAAGAATGTATTTTTAGAATCTGCTTTTTTTGACCCTATATCTGTAGCTAAAACAGGAAGATTATTAAATATTGAAACGGATGCAAGATATCGATTTGAAAGAGGAGTTGATCCTCAAAGTGTTTCTATTGGTATGGACGAGGCAACAAAACTTATAATAGAAATTTGTGGAGGAGAAGCTAGCCAAATTATTTATGATGGAAAAATTCCATTGAATAAAAAACAAATTATTTTTGATATAAATAAAATTGAAAACTTTGTTGGAATTAAAATTTCAGAAAAAATTGTCCAAAAAATTTTAAATAATCTAGGTTTTAAAATTATTAAAAATGGAGCTAAATATAAATTATCAACACCTAGCTGGAGACATGATATTGATAATGAGGCAGACATTATTGAGGAAATTATTCGTATATATGGTTATGATAAAATCCCATCTCGGTCAATATATGTTAATAATAAACAAAAAATAGATAATCGTTGCCAAATTAGAGAATTAAACATAAAAAGATCTTTAGCTCAGAGAGGATTAACAGAAACAGTAACTTGGTCTTTTATGTCAAATAAAAATGCAAAAATTTTTGATATAAATAATAGTTTGGAAATACAAAATCCGATCAGTAGCGATTTAGATGTAATGAGACAATCAATAATACCTAATCTTTTAGACGCAGCTCGTAGAAATATTGCTAATGGAGAAGAAAGAGTTTGTTTATTTGAAGTAGGACCAATTTTTAACAGCAAGTATAAGGATGAACAACAAATATTTTTATCGGGGATAAGATNTGGAAAGAGTAAAAAACATTGGTTAGAAAAGGAAAGAGCTTATGATGTTTTTGATGTGAAATCAGATTTAGAAACTGTTCTTAGATGTTGTAAGCTTTCTTCAAAATCATATGTGTTAAATAGCGAATCTTTAAACTATTTTCATCCAGGAAAATCAGGTTCTATAAATTTTCCATCAAAATCTAAAGCTGGCATATTTGGTGAAATTCATCCTGATATAATACAAAAATTTCAAATTGATTCTTCAGTTTACGCTTTTGAATTAAATCTTAATGCCTTACCACAAGAATTTAAAGAAAGTAAAAAAATGTTTAGCAGTAAAAATTTTCAAAAAGTTGAAAGAGATTTTGCTTTTATCGTAGATAAAAAAATAGAGTCAAAAATTATAATTGACTTAATTAATAAAGCAGAAAATGTATTAATTAGTGAAATTAATATTTTTGATCTATATGAAGGAGAGAGTATCTCAGATGGAAAAAAATCTATAGCTATTTCTGTAGTTTTACAACCTAAAGAAAGAACTTTAAAAGATCCAGAAATAGAATTAATTTGTAAAAAAATTATTTCAAATGTTGTAGATAATACAGGCGCAGTTCTCAGAGAAAAGTAATCTGTATGAAAATTTCTAATATTAGAAACTTTGCCATTATTGCACATATAGATCATGGTAAATCAACTTTAGCAGATAGACTTATACAATACTGCGGTGGAATTTCACCAAGAGAGTTTCGTGAACAACTTTTAGATTCCATGGATATTGAAAGAGAAAGAGGAATAACTATTAAAGCTCAAACAGTCCAATTAAATTATAAATGTGATAATGAGGACTATAAATTAAATTTAATTGATACACCAGGACATGTAGACTTTGCCTATGAAGTAAATAGATCTTTAGCGGCATGCGAAGGATCAATTTTAGTTGTAGATAGTACACAAGGAGTTGAAGCGCAGACTTTAGCAAATTCATATCAAGCTATTTCTAATAATCACGAAATAATACCAGTTCTTAACAAAATAGATTTACCAGCATCTAACCCTGAAAATACTGTCAAACAAATTGAAGACATAATTGGTATTGAGGCAAAAAATGCAATAAAAATATCTGCTAAGACAGGAGAAGGAATAGAAGATTTATTAAATTTATTAGTTAAAAAGTTACCATCTCCTAAGGGAATTGACGAAAACCCACTCCAGGTTTTTGTGATTGATAGTTGGTATGATAAATATCATGGTGTTATTACCTTGGTAAGAATAAAAAATGGAATTCTTAAAGTTGGACAAAAAATTCAAATGATGTCTAACAAAGTATGTTACGAAATTGAAAAAGTTGGAGTATTTACACCTAAATTAAAATACGTAGACAGATTAACTGCAGGAGAAATAGGATTTCTTACAGCCGGTATTAAAAGAGTAGCAGATTCTAAAATTGGAGACACTTTAACTGAAGAAAAAAAACCATGTAATAAAGCGCTTCCAGGTTTTAAACCTTCTCAACCTGTTGTTTTTTGTGGTTTATTTACTTATGACAGCTCTCAATTTAATGATTTTAAGGATAGTTTAGAAAAATTAAGTTTAAATGATTCTAGTTTTTCATATGAACAAGAATCTTCAGCAGCATTAGGCCAGGGGTTTCGTTGTGGTTTTTTAGGGTTATTACATATGGAAGTAATAAGAGAAAGATTAGAAAGAGAATTTAACATACAACTTATAACTACAGCTCCTAGTGTGGTCTACCAAGTGACTGACAATAATAACAAAATTGAAAAAATACAAAATCCAATTGAATTTCCAGATCCGTCATTAATAAAAAAAATGGAGGAACCGTGGATTATTTCAACAATTATTGTCCCTCAAAATTATTTAGGAAATGTTTTTGAATTATGTGAATCACGAAGAGGAGAACAAATTGAACATAACTTTATGGGAAAGACAGTAGTTGTTAAATATAAATTACCCTTGGCTGAAACTATCATAGATTTTTATGATCGTTTAAAATCTATCACAAAGGGTTATGCAAGTTTTGATTATCAAATGGAAGGTTACAAAGAAAGCAAATTAATAAAATTAAATATTTTAGTTAATCAAGAAATTGTCGAACCATTATCAATTATTATCCACGCAATTCACGCAGAACAAAGAGGAAGAGAAATTTGTAAAAGATTAAAAGATGTTTTACCGCGTCAACAATATAAACTACCTATCCAAGCAGCTATTGGTGGAAAAATTATTGCAAGAGAAACTGTTCCAGCTTATAGAAAAGATGTAACAGGAAGTTTGTATGGTGGAGATAGAACAAGAAAAGATAAATTATTGAAAAAACAAAAAAAAGGAAAACAACGTTTAAAACAATTTGGTAAAATTGATATTCCGCAATCTGCTTTTTTAGAAGCTCTTAAGACTAGCGAAAATAATAAATAATATATAATATATATTTNTNTGGACAGGTGTCAGAGTGGTCGATTGTGCATCCTTGGAAAGGATGTGTTCTAGCAATAGAACCGGGAGTTCGAATCTCCCCCTGTCCGCCATTTTTTTTGGTGTCCCCTACGAGTTTCGAACTCGTGTTTCCGCGTTGAGAACGCAGCGTCCTAGACCACTAGACGAAGGGGACAATGTAATAATTATTTTAGTTTTTTTTTAATAGAAATTAAATTCAAAAATATTAACTCTATAATGTACACATATGTTAGATATAAATAAATGTATTTGGATTACTGGCGCAAGTACAGGAATTGGGAAAGCTCTTGCATTAAAATTGGCTAGTGAAGGATTTAAGGTAGCAGTAAGTGCAAGATCAATTCAAAATTTGAAAAAATTAAAAAAAGAATCTAAATCCCTAAAAGGATTAATTAGAATTTATCCATTAAATATCAATTTTAGAGAAAAAGTTGTTTCAACTTTTAATAAAATTGAGAAAGAATTAGGAGGCGTAGGTACAGTAATTTTAAATGCAGCTATCAATGAGCCAGCAAATAGTCAAAATTTTTCATCTAAAAAACTCGAAAATATTATGCACGTTAATTATGTAGGAACAGTAAACTGTCTTGACCCAGTTATCAAAAAATTTACAAAAAGAAAGAATGGCAAAATAGCAGTAGTAGCGTCTTTAGCGGGCTATATAGGTTTTCCATATTCGTCTGCCTACTGCCCTACCAAAGCAGCTTTAATTAGCCTTTGCGAATCCCTTAGATCTGATCTAGAACAATATAATGTAATTCTCCAGATTATAAATCCAGGTTTTGTTAAAACAGCTATGACAGATAAGAATAATTTTTATATGCCTTTTTTAATTTCTAGTAAGAAATCTGCAGAATATATTTATAAAGGTTTGCAAACAAATCATTTTGAAATTTTTTATCCAAAAATATTTGGATATATATTAAAAATTTTAAAATTACTCCCTTATTTTTTATTACTTCCAATATTAAAATCTATGCTTAAAAAATATAGAATGAGAAAATAATTGTTTTTAGAAACACCTATCCATTTATTCTAAAAAAAAAACAAGAATTTAATAAAAAATATATGTAAGGAATTATATTTGCTTTAAATTAGTAGCGCTTTGCTTGCCATTTTCCTCTTCAACGTCGTATGATATTTTATCACCTTCGTTAAGTACAGAAATATTGGCTTTTTGCAACGCAGTAATATGTAAGAATATATCCTTCTCATCGTCATCTTGATCTATAAATCCGTAACCTTTGTTTGGATTAAACCATTTGACTTTGCCGGTTTTTGAACTCAT
>PARY01000023.1 GCA_002711715.1 Pelagibacteraceae bacterium
GATTAGCTAATACTTTTTGGCCCGTTAAAAATGCAATAATTGATGAATTATTGTTAAAAAACTCATAAAAATATCCATTTGGCACAATAATTGCATATATTTATTGTATCTGTTAGAAACAGAAAATTATGATTAAAAAACTATTATATTTTACAGGTATTTTTCTATTATCTGCTTTTGCGGGTAGTTTAGAAACTTTAGCAGATCAACATGAATCAGTGTTAGATACGGGCGATACAGCATGGGTTATGACCTCAACTGCTTTAGTGCTATTTATGACTTTACCAGGATTAGCACTTTTTTATGGAGGTCTGGTTAGCTCTAAAAATGTTGTATCAGCATTAATGCATGTTATAGCCATAGCTTGTTTAATGTCGGTTCTATGGTTATTTGGTGCGTATAGTTTTTCATTCGCAGATGGTGGAGATTTAAACAAATATATAGGAAGTATTACAGAAAAATTTTTATTTAATAATATAGAATGGGATGCGTTATATCCTGGTTTAACCATTCCCGAAAATGTTTTTTTTATCTTTCAACTGACGTTTGCGGTAATTACCCCCGCGCTTATGGTTGGTGCATATGTTGAAAGAATAAAATTTTCATCAGTACTTTTAATTTCTGCTATTTGGTTATTTGTAGTTTATGCTCCTGTAACCCACTGGGTATGGGGTGGTGGTTGGTTAGGAGATTTAGGAGTTTTGGATTTTGCAGGCGGATTAGTTGTTCATACTACAGCCGGTGTTTCTGCACTTGTTATAGCAATTTTACTAGGAAATAGAAGTGAATTTCCAAATCGTGTCCAACCTCCTCATAATCCTGGCCTTGTTATGGTAGGAGCATGTATGCTTTGGGTAGGATGGTTTGGATTTAACGGCGGTAGCGCTGTAGCAGCAAATGCAAATGCTGGAATGGCAATGGTTGTTACTCATATTGCAGCAGCTACAGCATCGTTAACTTGGATGGGAATTGAATGGTATAAAAATGGTAAACCAGGATTAGTTGGCCTTGTTACAGGAACAATTGCTGGATTGGCAACTATAACACCAGCTTCAGGTTATGTAGATCCAAAATCAGCATTTATTATTGGTGTACTTGCCGGTTCCATATGTTGGTACTTTTCTGTTTTAATAAAACAAACTTTTAATATTGATGATTCTTTAGATGTATTTGCAGTTCATGGTGTTGGAGGTATGCTTGGTACTTTAATGGTAGGTTTCTTAGCAGTTGAATCTATTGGAGGAACAGCTGGTAGTATGGAACAAGTTAAAATACAAATTATTGGTATTGTTGCTGTTGCTGCACTTTCTATTGTTGGAACATACATAATAGTAAAAATAGTCCAAGCAATAATAGGTTTAAGAGTTTCAGGTAAAGAGGCACAAGATGGCTTAGATATTACGACTCATGGTGAACGAGGTTATCACTTGTAATTAAAGTATTAAATTTTATTTAATTAAATAAATGAAATTAATAGCCGCAATAATATAATCTTTTTTTAAAAATTCTTAAAAAACTGTTGTTTTATAATAAAACTTATATAAATCTATTAGTGTTGGGATAGTAAAGCATTAATGGCCTATTATGGTTTTAAAGTTTAATAATTCCCCAGACTTTTCAAACATTCCTTTTTTTAAAAAAAGACTACTGGAAATTATTGGATTAATTCTTTTAATAATAAGTACAGTAATAGCTGCATCCATAATAACGTTTAATATAAATGACCCTTCTTTTTCATACTTATCAGATAGCGCTACTAGCAATATTTTTGGAAAATACGGCGCTTATACTTCAGATTTATTAATTAAATTATTTGGAGTTTCGTCTATTCTTATTTTTTTTATTGGTTTTGTTTGGGGTCTAAAACTTTTCATTCATAAAAAAATTACATTTCTTTGGTTAAGATTAATATTCGTACCTATTACTTTAATATCAACTTCGACGACTTTAAATATTGAAAAAATTTTTAGCGTTAATCTAGAAGGTGGAGGTATAGTTGGAAAATATACATTTTTATATATAACAAATTTTCTACAATATATTAATTTTGAAATCAGCCAAATTTATATTTCAATATCATTTTTTTTAATTTCTTTTTGTTCATTTAATTTTTCATTAGGACTTAATCAATCAGATTGGATTAAAATTAGCAATTCGATGTTTTCAAGCATTAAATATACTTTTTTTCTCTTTATAAAATTAATTAATTTAATAATTGTTTTTACAAATAAGATATTTTTTTTTCTCAAACCTATATTTTTAAAAGTTTTTAATAGAAAAAAAAGTATTAATGTAAATTCTAATTCTGAAGCAGAAGATTTATTTTCAAATAAAAAAAATGATTCAAAACCTGGAAAATTACTTAAAGAATTAATAGAACCAAAATTTAATTTTAGAAAAGAAACAGATTATGAATTACCTAAATTGGACTTGCTTGAAGGGGTTAAAAAAAATATTAATACAAACATAAATAATACAGATTTACTTCAACAAAATGCAAAATTATTAGAAACTGTAATTAAAGATTATAAAATAGATGCAAAAGTAGTTGGAATAAATCCTGGCCCCGTAGTTACTTTATATGAACTCGAACCGGCTCCGGGTACACAAACAAAAAGAATTATTAATTTAACAGGAGATATTGCAAGATCGATGAGTGCTGAATCTGCAAGAATTTCTAATGTACGTAATAAAAATGCTGTTGGTATAGAATTACCGAATCAAGAAAGAGAATTTGTTAATTTAAAAGAAATTTTTGGTTTGAAAGATTTTGATACTTCAAATGCTTTATTACCATTAGTCTTTGGTAAAGATATTTCAGGTAAAAATGTGATACAAGATTTACATAAAATGCCTCACCTTTTAATTGCAGGAACAACTGGGTCAGGTAAATCAGTTGGTTTAAATGCAATGATTCTATCAATTTTATTTTCTCTTAGACCTGACCAATGTAGATTTATAATGATTGATCCAAAAAGGCTAGAATTATCAGTATACGATGAAATACCTCATCTTCTAACTCCTGTCGTTACTGATCCAAAAAAAGCAATTTTTAGCTTAAAGTGGCTAGTCAGTGAAATGGAAAAAAGATATAAAATTATGTCGAAAATAGGTGTTAGAAATATTGAATCATTTAATGAAAAAATAAATCAACAAAAACTAAATGGGGAAATAATTGTAGAAAAAACTCAAACTGGATTTGATAGCCAAACTGGAAAACCTATTTTTGAAGAAAAAAGAATTAATTTTGATAATTTACCTTACATAGTAGTTATTATTGATGAAATTGCAGATTTAATGGTGGTATCTGGAAAAGATGTAGAAGCATGTATCCAAAGACTATCTCAAATGGCTAGAGCAGCTGGAATTCATTTAATAGTGGCTACACAAAGACCTTCGACAGATGTTATTACTGGAACAATAAAAGCAAATTTTTCAAACAGAATAAGTTATCAGGTAGCAACAAATATAGATAGTAGAACAATTATTGGAGAACAAGGAGCAGAATATCTCTTAGGTCATGGTGATATGCTTTACATGTCTGGAGCCGGCAATATAAGGCGGGTGCATGGTCCTTTTGTTAGTGACAATGAAGTAACTAAAGTAGTAAAATTTTTAAAATCTCAAGGAAAACCAACTTATGTAGATGGTGTTACTGATGAAAAAAAAAATCAAATAGCTAATAATAATATGTCTGGAGAAGTTGATGAACTCTATTCTGAAGCTGTAGAATTAGTAATAACAAAGAAAAAAGCATCTACAAGTTTAGTTCAAAGACATTTTCAAATTGGATATAATAGGGCTGCAAGAATAATAGAAAAAATGGAAGAAAACAATGTTGTATCAGAAGCAGATCGAATTGGTAGACGTGAAGTTTTGATAAATAAATAATTAAAAATACAAAAAGTTGAAAAAATTTATTTTATATATCTTTGTAATTTTTTTTTTTTTTTTTCAAAAGAAAATATTTGCTTTAGACGAAATATTACTAAATCAATTAGAAAATTACTTAAATCAATTTAATAATATTTCATCCCAGTTTATTCAAAGTTCATCGGATGGATCACAGGTAACTGGGAAAATTCTAATATCAAAACCAGGTAAATTAAGAATTGAGTATAAAAAAGATAACAAATTATTAATTGTGGCTGATGGAAAATGGCTTCATTATTTTGATACAGATATAAATGAAGTACAATCAGTAATAATAGAAAAAAGCCCTGCGTGGATATTATTAAAAAAAAATATTAATTTAAAAAATGATTTTAATATAAAAAAACTAGAAAAGAAAAGTGGAAAAATCACGCTTACTATAGTTGATAAACATTTTGAAAATATAGAAAAAATAGAATTAATTTTTTCAGCAAATCCGATAGGGTTGAAAAAATGGATTGTAACAGATTATCAAGAAGTTGAAACTACTATTGCTTTATTAAATATAAAAAAAGAAAAAAAAAAATTTAATCCAAAAAACTTTAAATTAATAATAAACTAAAAAAGTTTATAAGAATTATCCTTAACATTAATAAACTTTTTAATTCCAAAGTTCTTAATTATTTTTTTTCTTAACCTATAAANATGTGTCTCCAAAGTTCTTGTTTTAACTTTNCTNTTAAAACCCCAAATATTTTTTAATAGATCTTTTTTTTTAATAAATTTTTTTTCTTTTAACAAATATTCTAAAATCTCGCATTCTTTTTCCGTTAATATCAATTCTACTTTTTTCTTAATAAATGAAATTTTTCTTTGAGATTGTTTAAATATTAATCCGTTTTTTAAATTAAAAGATGTTTTATTTAATTTTTTTTTAGTTTTACTNAAAATTAATAATAATTTATTAAACATAACGGGTTTTTTTAAATAATAAGAAGAAAAACTATGTTTGCTGTCATCGCTTTTTTCTAAAATTTGAATAATTTTATCTTTTGNTTTTGTTTTAAAAATATTAGCAATTACATAAAAAGAATTCNNATTTGGACCTAATGAACTTATAATAATAAAATTNAATTTCTTTTTATTTAAAATTTTTTTTGCACTTTGAATAGAAGCAGAAAAAAATAAATTAAAATTAATTTTTAAATCAGACTGGAAAAAAAAATTTTCTTTTAATAAAAAATTATTTTCAACAACAAGTAAATTCATATTTTTTATTATTTAAATATTAAATATATTATTAGTAGTGTAAATTAAAAAAAAATTTAAAAATTTTTTTATATTTTTTTTGAACATTTTTAAGGAAATTTTAATGGACATATTTGTCAAAAAAACAGGNATATTAAAATTTGCTAAATACACCATTAAATGTTTTTTAGGTAAAAAAGGAATTACTTCTAACAAAAAAGAAGGAGACTTCAAAACACCTGAAGGTACTTTTTTTTTAAGATATGTCATGTATAGACCTGATAGAATTAAAATCCCGAAAACCAATCTACCAATACGTATAATAAAAAAGAATCATATTTGTTGTGATAATCCTGAACACCCTAATTATAATAAAATATTTGAAACAAAAAATTTAAATTTAGGTGAAAAATTATGGAGAAAAGATTTTTTATACGACATTGTTGTTGTTATCGGATATAACGANAATCCTATAGTTAAANATAAAGGCAGTGCAGTTTTTTTGCATTTAAATAAAAAAAATATTATTACAACAGAAGGATGTATTGCGATAGGAAAAAAAAATATGATTAGTTTATTAAAATACTCTCCAAAAAAAATTAAAATTTTTTGATTAAATTATAAGTATTATTTTTTTTTAAAAAAAATTACCAAATTTGTGTAAATATTATCACTTATAATTTTCAAACTTTTTTCTCTTGCATCTTTTTCAGCAACTAAAGTTGCATACACAGATTCCACAACATCAAAACTAGATATAGATTTTACATCTTCTTTAAGAATAATTTCATCATTTTTTACATTTTTTAACAAATATTTTGCTGTAACTTCTAAATCTGTTCTTGTTGCAGACCTATCTCTTCGATATCCTAAACTTGTACTACTTTCAGATATTTCGATTATAAGTCTATATTTTGTTATTACTCTTTCCCTTTCGGGATTAAGTTGATTTAATAACGTGTTTCTTAAAATTTGCCCAGATCTGTTTTTTATATTTTTTATTGAAATTGATAACAATTCTTTATTTGTATTTATATTTTTTGAATATATTGGTTCATATCCACAACTAGAGNACATAAAAAAAGCTATTAAATATAAAAATAATTTTATTTTTTTCATTTATATAACAATATTTGCTACCTTATTTTTAACTACTATAATTTTTTTTGGTTTATTTTTTCCAATTATTTTCATCACTTTAGGCAATAATAATGCTTTTTTTTCAATTTCTGAAGAATTTGTATTAACAGGCAAATCAATTGTTCCTTTTAATTTACCATTTATTTGAACAGCTAATGTTATATTTTCAATTTTTAAAAATTTTTTATCAACAACTGGCCATCCGCTTTTAATTAAAAAATTTTTATTACCTAAAAGTCTCCACATTTCTTCTGAAATATGAGGAACCATCGGACTAAAAATTTTTATGGTATTTTCTATTAGGAACTTAAATAATTCATTATTTTTTTTTAAAATTTCTTCATTTTCAAATAATATATTTGTAAATTCTCTTATTCTAGCTATTGCTCTATTAAATCTAAAATTTTCATAATCAAGTGTTACATAATAAATAGTTTGATTAATAGCTGAAATAAATTCATCCTTTTTTTTAAAATCTTTTTTATTTTTTTTTTTTTTTACTAAAATATTTAGATTCTTTGTTATCAAACCCCATAATTTATTTAAATATTTATAAGCTCCATTTATTCCTGTTTCTGTCCATTCTAAATCTTTCTCTGGAGGACTATCAGATAGCATAAAAAGTCTTGCTGTGTCAGCTCCAAATTTATTTAATATCAAATCAGGATCAACTACATTTTTTTTTGATTTACTCATCTTTTCACTTTTTCCTATTAATAATTTTTCTTTACTTTTTTTTTCGTTAAAATCATCTGGAGTTATCCAATTATTTTTTTCGTCTTTAAATGTTTTATGGCACACCATTCCTTGTGTTAATAAATTATCGAATGGTTCCTTAATATTTAACAAACCACAATCATAAAGTGCTCTAGTAAAAAATCTTGAATACAAAAGGTGAAGAATTGCATGTTCAATGCCTCCAATATACTGATCAACAGGAAGCCAGTATTTAGATTCTTTTTTATCAATTATACTTTCAGAATTAGGAGAACAAAATCTAGCAAAATACCATGAAGACTCAAAAAAAGTGTCAAAAGTTTCTGTTTCCCTTAATACTTCTTCTCCAGTTTTAGAGTATTTGGTATATTTCCATTTTGGATGATCTTGTAAAGGATTTTGGTTTTTTGAAAAATCAATATCCTCTGGAAGAACAATGGGTAAATCTTTTTCTGTTGCTGGCACAGCTGTACCATTTTTTAAATACATTATAGGAATTGGACAACCCCAGTACCTTTGTCTAGAAANACTCCAATCTTTTAACCTATAAATTATTTCAGTTTTAGCTTGTTTTTTTTCTATAAGAAATTTAGATATTNTTTCTTTTGCTTCTTTAACATTTAATCCATTTAAAAAATCAGAATTTATAAGTTCTCCATCTCCTATATAGGCTTTATCTAATACAATATTTTCAGAAGATTTAATTACTTGTTTTATATTAAGATTATATTTTTTTGCAAAATCAAAATCCCTCTGGTCATGTGCTGGACATCCAAATATTGCTCCACTTCCATATTCCATAATAATAAAATTTGCTATATATACTGGTATTTTTTGTTTTGTTATTGGATGAATAACATTAAATGGCAACTTAATACCTATTTTTTCTAGCTTTTCAAATTCTTCTTCTTTTAAGTTTAAATTTTCTTTGCATTTTTTTATAAAACTTTTTACTTCTTTATTTTTTTTTGCATACTCTTTTGAAATTGAATGTTCAGATGCGAGAGCAATAAATGATGCCCCAAATAAAGTATCAGGTCTTGTTGTAAAAACTTCTATATTTTTTTCTTTATTATCTGAACTGAAATTAATTTTTAATCCTTTGGATTTTCCAATCCAATTCTTTTGCATTGTTTTTACTTGTTCCGGCCAACATTTAAGNTCTTTTAATGATTTATCTAAAACTTNAGCATATCTTGTTATTTTTAAAAACCATTGTGACATTAATTTTCTTTCAACATTAACCCCCGATCTCCATCCTTTTCCATCAATAACCTGTTCATTTGCTAAAACACATTTTTCANNTGGATCCCAGTTTACATATGTTGATTTTTTATAAACCANTCCCTTTTTATAAAATTCTAAGAATATTTTTTGTTCATGATNATAATAATTTTTATNTGATGTTGAAANTTCTCTATTCCAATCATAAGAAAANCCCATTTTTTTTAATTGAGCTTTCATTGTATCTATATTTTTTATAGTCCACTCTTTAGGGTGAACTTTGTTTTCTCTAGCAGCATTTTCTGCAGGTAAACCAAAAGAATCCCANCCCATTGGATGTAAAACATTAAAACCATTGCTATGTTTAAACCGTGCAATTACATCACCTAATGTGTAGTTTCTTACATGTCCCATATGTAACTTTCCTGATGGATATGGAAACATTTCTAAAACATAATATTTTTTTTTATTTTTTTCCGGTTTTACATTAAAAAGTTTTTTTAATTCCCACTCGTTTTGCCATTTTTTTTCAATTTGCTTGAAGTTATATTTTTCCATTATTNTTCAGGATCTAAACTTTTTGCATTTAATATTATTCTTTTTTTAAGANAANTATTAAAAGCTTCACTTGTTTGTTGTTGTTTCCATATCCCATTTTGGTTAAATTGCTTTTCAGTAAAAATTTCTATATTATCCTCATATAAATCAGATCCTAAAATATATATTAATATTCTAAATCTAACGTTAGGGTTTTTTTTTGCTGTAAACCAATCAGTTGAAATAGTTCCTTCTTTTAAATTACTTTNAGTATTTGTATAATTTTTTAATAACTCATTAGAAGCTATCCATAAATATTCATTTATTTTTAACTTATCAAACTCATTTTTTTCTTTTCCAAATCCAAAAAAACTTAATTTGCTACAATTTGAAGTTAATATAAACAAAAACAAAATTATTATAATTTTTTTCATCATTCTCCCCTTTGAAATGCATATCCTATAATATCAGTTCTTAGTAAAGATTTAATATTTTTTATATTTATTCCGCCTAATGCATATATTGGTAATTTTGTTTTTTTTACAATTTTCGAAAATTTATTTATACCTAAATTTTTCTTATTTGGGTGGCTTTTTGATGAAAATACCGGTGACAATAAAGCTGCATCTATATCAAAAAATTCTGCATTTTTAATTGCCTGAAGACTGTGAACTGCTGTAGTAATTATCCAATTTTTTCTTAATTTAATATTTTTAACAATAACCCAATTAATTATATTTTTTTTTTTAATCATATATTCAGGAAAATGAACCCCATGAGCATTTATATCCTCTGCCAATTTTATATCTGATGCAATTAACAATTTTAATTTTTTCATTTTACAAAATTTTAATAATTGTTTGGCAATTTTCTTTCGCCCTTTTGCCTTATAAGATCTTAATAAAAAAGCTGATTCTTTAGGTATTTTTAAATTTAAAAATTTTTTTTCATCAAAATCATCCTCATTAAATATTATTATTATTTTTGGAAGTTTATTATCTTTAGTTTTAATTCCTTTAGAATAATCTAAAAGTTTATTTATTTTTGTATTTGGTTCTACANATTGCATTTATAATAATTGTAGTAAAAAAAATGGAAAATCAAAAAGTTTTAGAAAATATTAACTCAATTAAAGAAAATATTAATAAATCATCAATCGANTCTATTGATGCAAATTTAAACAAAAAAAAGAACATTGAAATTATTGCAGTTTCTAAAAGACAACCTTTGGAAAAACTGGTTGCTGCATTAAATACAGGTCATAAAATTTTTGGAGAGAATCAAGTACAAGAAGCGCTTATTAAATGGCCTGAATTAAAAAAAAAATATCAAAACATAAAGCTACATCTTGTTGGTCCTCTTCAAAGTAATAAAGTAAAAGATGCTATTTCTATATTTGATTTTATTCAAACGGTTGATAGAGAGAAAATTGCAAAAACTTTAAAAAAAGAAGAAGATAATATNCAAAAAAAAATTTCCTATATGATACAAATAAATACAGGTGAAGAACCTCAAAAATCAGGCGTTATGCCAGATGATGCAGATAATTTTTTCAAATATTGTAAAAAAGATCTTAAACTTAATATACAAGGATTAATGTGTATCCCACCATATGGGGAAGATCCTTCAATTCATTTTGCTTATCTTAGAAAAAAAAATTTAGAATATAAACTTCCTTATTTAAGTATGGGTATGAGTGATGATTATGAAAAAGCTATAACTTTTGGAGCAACTCATATTAGAATAGGAACAGCGATATTTGGAGAAAGACCTCAAAAATAATTAAAACAAATCTTTAAATGTAAATGCATACTACCAAANCAGAGTGACTGTTCCTGGATTATCAGCGTATAATAATGGCAAAAATGGCAAAAATGGCAAAAATGAGCAAAGAAATAATGTATACATGACCAAAACTTACAAAATAAACTATTAATTCTACAAAATATTCTTAAAAACACAAAAAAAATATTGACTTAATATTGAGAATGATTATCATTTTCATTAATGGCGCTGGAGTATGCCGCCTTAATCCGCATGCCCATGCCTTTTTATAAAAAANTTTATATGAGTTTTATGTATGCTTAAAAAAATTATAACACTGGCTGTAACATCGTTTGCTTTTATCAACTCTCTAAATGCAGAAACTATTTATTCCCCAGCAGTAACTGTAACTGGTGGTGGTGAAGAAGGGGATTCTCTTAGCGGATCAGGTACTTATATTGGTTCAGATACTATAAAATCAAATAACTACGATAATATTGATCAAGTTTTAAAAACAATTCCAGGAGTTTATAGTAGAGAAGAGAATGGTTACGGTATTTTCCCAAATATTAGTTTAAGAGGAGTGGATCCTGGAAGAAGTCAAAAATTAACAATTATGGAAGACGGTGTTTTAGCACAACCTGCTCCATATACAGATTTTTCAGCGTATTTTAATCCAACAACTGGTAACAAAGATGGTATTGAAGTTTTAATGGGATCTAGCCAGGTGCTATATGGTCCAAGAACAACTGGGGGTGTCCTTAATTATCTAACCACTCGCATACCATCTAAAAAAAAAATTCATATAAAAACAACTTATGGAAATTATTTAGGAGTGATGGGAGAAGGCAAAAAAAGCATTGAAAATATGCAATACGGTGATGTTAGATCTCATGCTTATTATGGGGACACTTTAAATACAAATATTGGTTATATTGGTTTTTTATTTGAACTTTATGGAAGAGGAGATGGTGGTTTTAAAAACTTTAAAAATATAAATAAGGGCCAATCTGGTTTTCATAAATATGANCCAATGATGAAATTAAGTTATAAACCAAATACAAGTTTAAATCAGAGTTTTGAATTAAAAGCACAACATATCAGAATGATCGGTGATATTGGATATGCAGGTGTATCCAAAAATGACATTAATAATAAAGATCCTTGGAAAGCTTATGGTTACACACAAGAAGATAGAATTTGGACAGAACGAATAGCTGGACATTTTAAATATAACCTAGAAGTACCAAATTTTTATGACACAAAAATAACAACAACTGCTTATGCTTCAAAATTTCATAGAGACTGGGCTAAGGCTACTAAATATCATGCTGATATTAATGAAGGAAACGGCATGGATACAACAAATTTTTATGCAGCAGATACAATATCAGAACTCAACGATATAGATACTGGAGGAACTGATGGAATAACAGTGCAAAATAAACACAATAATAGACATTACCGTGTAAGAGGTGTGGAAATTAGAGCAAACAGTGCTTTTAAATCTATAATTGGTAAAAAAAGCTTAGACCATACATTAACTTATGGAACTCGTTGGCATTATGATTCTTATTATGATGCATCATTTCATGATTATTATAATTTGGTTAATAGCAGAATGTATTGGACTTCTAGCACTGAAAAGGAAGCTCAATCTACAAAAGAATATAAAACCTGGGGAAGAGCTTTTTATATACAAGATGCAATTGAATATAAAAATTTAACAGTTACTCCTGGTTTTAGATATGAAAAAGTAGATGCTAAAAGAATAAGAAATGGAACAAGCGGACTGCTTACTCAAGATATTGAAGGATATTCAGGAGGAATTGGTTTTAATTATGTACAAAATAATAATCTGAGTTTTTTTGGCGGGCTACACCAAGGTTCATCTTTTCCAAAAGGATCAGACATATTTGCAACAGCAGATGGAGATACAGAAAATATGGATCCTGAAACAAGTTTTGCAAAAGAAATAGGGATTCGTTATAAAAACCCAAATAAAGGTTTTAATACTAAAGCTACATTCTTCCACACTGATTTTGAAGATTTAATTGTTTCTAGTAACACCGGTTCTGGAAGTTCAGTTACTCAAAATGCAGGTGAAGTTATATCATATGGAATAGAATTATCTGCTAGTTATGATCTTGGATTTAATCAAGGATGGTCATTTAATAATCCATGGACCCTGGCTTTTACTTATACTGATGCTGAATTTGGAAATGATTCAAAAAATTCAGATGAAGAAAGTATTTATGCAAATGCTAAAAAAGGTAATGANTTACCATTTATTTCCAATTATCAAGTAAGTCTTGGAACAGATTATATTAAAGGNCCTTTAACTTTAGGTGTACTTGGTAACTGGAGAGATTCTCAATGGTCATCTGGTGAAAATATAAGTGCANCTGCTAACGACACGCGCATTGGAAAAATTCCTGCTAGGTGGGTATGGGATTTAAAAGGAAATTATAAAATAAATAATAAAAATTATAGTTTTGGAATTCATAATTTATTTAATCAAAAATATATTACAACTTACTTACCATTAGGGCCGAGACCTGGTCCTCCACTACACGCCTATTTTGGAATATCTGTAGACTATTAAACTCGCTTTAATTTACTTCTAACTTGCTTATTATTGATTTTCTTTTAAAAAAGAATAATGAAAAAAATTTTAATATTCTTTTTTTTATTTATTTTTATAAAACCTTTATTAGCACATCATAAAGTCTATGGGGCTCGTGTGCATAAAGGAGATCGTGAAATTTCCTGGAGAGGACATGTTGATTATGATAATAGAAGTAATAAAAATAAGGCCCACATTCATGTAGCAGAATTTGAATACGCATGGACNGATATTTGGCAATCAGAAATAGAGTTTTTTATGCGTGATAAATATGAAAATAATTTTCGCTGGTATAAAACAGAATTTCAAAATCAATTAGAACTTTTAGAAAGGGATACTTGGGCTGCTGCTTTATATTTTTCATATAACTGGGTTAGAGAAAAAGGANATGCATCNGANATTGAATATAAANTGTTATTAGAAAAAGACCTTTTTGGTGCTAGAAATATAATAAATTTTGTATTTGAAAATGAATTTGGAAGCAAAGCTCAAGGAAGTACATCATTTAAGATATCCTATCTTACAATGTATAAAAAACCCGTTTATAAGGGAATAAAAATAGGTTTTGGCGGAATATCAAATTTTGGGCAATTAGANANTTTTNATTCTCCTGGAAGACAAAANCANCAAATNGGCCCNGGTTTTAAAAAATCATTTCACCTAANNAATNAAATGGAATATAGTATTTTTATTGGCCCATTAATAGGATTAACTAATGNAAGCGCAGATAANACTTTAATGTGGAATATGGAGCTAGANTTTTAAATAAANTATGAAAATAAAGGCATATGAATTAAANAGTTTAGTCGAAAAAAAAAAATATGCTGCNTATTTANTTTACGGACAAAANAAAGGNTTAGTTAGAGAAAAAAGCCAAATAATCATAAATTCTTATAAAGATNATCAAACNGAAATTATAAAATTNGAAAATGATGAATTAATTTCTGAACCTGAAAAATTAAGTAATGAATTTAATACATTTTCNCTNACNGCANAAAAAAAAATCATACATGTTTTAAANNCAAAAGANAATTTNACTGAAATAATTANTANTACTGTAAATAATCAAGATTCGACTAATTTAATAATTTTTGAAACTGGTGAATTAACTCCTAGGTCTAAACTTAGAAAATTTTTTGAAAAAGAAAAANATATTGGAATACTNGCNTGTTACTTTGATACAGAACAAGATGTTANAGATTTGGTAGAAACTACCTTTAAAAAAGAAGATATGTCNATAAGTANAGACATAAGTTTATTAATTGCAAAACATTTAGGAAATGAACGGCATGTAATTAAAAGTGAATTAGAAAAAATTATTTTATATCTAAAAGATAAAAAAGAATTTAAATATGAAGATATTTTAAAATGTCTTAGTCAAAATGAAAATTTCGGTTTTGATGATTTAAATTATAATCTTTGTGATGGTAATNTTATCAAACTTGATAAAATTATTAATCAATTATATCTAGAAGGAATCAATCCTATTGCTTTATTAAGATCAGCTGGAAAACATTTTCAAAAAATTTTATTTGTTAATCAAAAAATAGATTCTGGGATAAATCTCAGTGAATCTCTTAGTCAATTAAAGCCACCTATTTTTTTTTTNTATATTAATCAATTTAAAAATCAAGTAACAAAATGGAAAACTGTTCTTTGTTATAAAGCAATAGAAAGAATTATGGAAACAGAAGAGTTATGCAAATTAAATTCGAAAATTTCTAAAATTATGTGCTGGAGAACTTTAAGAAATATAGCTTCAATAAAATATAACTAATTAATTGCCTATAAGTTTTTTTATAATATTTTCTCTTTGATCAACATTACTATATTCTATTTTAATATTTCCTTTATTTTTTTTATCATTAATTGTTAATTTTACCCCTAGTTTTAAACTTAATTCTTTCTCTAAAATAGCTGTATCAGCATCTTTTTCTTTAATATTTTTTTCTTTATCTAAACCTTCTATTTTTTTATGTAAATCTTCTTTGTGAAATAAACTTTCTACGTATCTAACACTTAANCGTTCTTTCACAATTCGTTTTGCCANATCANTTGCNCCAACGTATCCGACTAAACATCTTGCGTGACCTAAAGACAATTTNCCATCTAGAATATATTTTTTTACTTCNTTTGGTAANGATATTAATCTAAGCAAATTTGCTATATGACTTCTACTTTTTGATACAATTTTTGCTAATTCTTCCTGTGTATAATTAAATTCGTTCATTAATCTGCTATATCCCTCTGCTTCTTCAATAGAAGTTAAATCTTCTCTTTGTATGTTTTCAATTAATCCAGATTCAAATGCTTTTCTATCATCAAAATCTGATACGATGGCAGAGATTTCATCTATACCAGCTAATTTACAAGCTTTTAGTCTTCTTTCTCCTGCAACTAATTCAAATTTTTTTTTATCTTTTCTAACAATTATAGGTTGTATTAATCCGATTTTTAGAATTGATTGTGATAATTCCTCCAATTTTTCAANNTCAAATTTTCTTCTTGCTTGAAATTTACTTAAACTTATTTCATTAATTGATATTAAATTTTTACCGGTAGATTCCTGTTTTAAATGTATATCAGAAATATCATCGTNCAGAAGTGCCGAAAGCCCTTTTCCTAATCTTTTTTTTTTTACCATGGAATTTTATTCGTTAACCGCTATTTTTTTTTCTTGTTTTAAAAATTCTCTAGCTAATCCTAAATAAGCTTTTGATCCCTTACATTTTGAATCATAAATCAAAACTGGTTTTCCAAAACTTGGTGCTTCGGATACACGTACATTTCTTGGTATCATAGTTTTATAAACTTTNTTTCCAAAAAAACCTTTGATATCAGATTTTACCTGATCAGTTAGGGAATTTCTTTTATCAACCATTGTCAACACTAATCCTTGTATACTTAAATATGGATTATATGTTTTCTTAACTCTATTAATGGTATGTACAAGATGGCTTAACCCTTCTAAAGAATAAAATTCGCATTGCATAGGAACTATAATAGAATTAGCAGCAGTGAATGCGTTAATTGTAAGTAATCCAAGTGCTGGGGGGCAATCAATTAAAATATAATCAAATTTATGTTTTATTTTCTCGATTGCATTTTTTAAACGAACTTCTCTTTCTTCCTGTCTTGCAAGTTCTACCTCGGCACCTGATAATTCTAACGTTGATGGAATTAACATTAATTTTTGAACATTTGTTTTATAAATTGCATCTAATATTTTCGAAGAATCATGTAAAACATCGTAAATATCATTTCTATCTTTACTTTGTTCAAAACCAACGCCGGTAGATGCGTTTCCTTGAGGGTCTAAATCAATTAATAATACTTTTTGTTTTTCTGATACTAAAGCTGTTGCAAGATTTACAGCTGTTGTTGTTTTCCCAACCCCTCCTTTTTGATTAGCTACTGCGATTACTTTTGGGTTTTTTATTTTTGACATTATAAATAATTATAAGTCTATAAATTTAAATAAAACTTATTTTTTTTTTATATTCTTTATTAATAAAATTTTTCCTTCATGATTAGTAACACTTTTTATAAGTTTAGTGTGAAAAATAAATTTTTTTTTTGCGGCTTCTATTTCTTTAGATACTGTTTTTCCTTTTAAAAAAACACAATACATTCCTTTTGTATAAAATTTAAAAGCATATTTTAANAATNTATCAAGAGAAGTAACNGCTCTNGCTGATATATAATCAAAATTTTTAATTATCTTTAGGTTTTCAATTCTTGAATGATGTATAAAAATATTTTTTATATTAATAATATCTTTTACTTCATTTAAAAATCTACATTTTTTTTTATTTGCTTCAACAAGATCAAAATTATTATTGGAACAAATAGCACAAACAATTGCGGGAAACCCTGCACCACTTCCAATATCTAATATTCTTTTCTTATTCCCAATTAATTTAAGAATTTGATAAGAATCTAAAAAATGCCTTTCCCAGATAAATTCAAATGAATTTTGACTAACCAGATTAAATTTTTTCTGCCATATTTTGATTAAATTAAGATATTTTTTTAATTTTTCTAATTTCTCATCATTAATATCGGTTTTTTCTTTAAAATCTTTATAATTCAAATTGCCCACTTGTTTTTCTTTGAATAATTAGTTTTCTTTTTATTAATAAATCTAAGAATATTTATTACAGCTGCTGGTGTAACTCCTGAAATCCTTGTTATTTCTCCTAAATTTTTTGGTTTTATATAATTTAATTTTTCTAAAACCTCATTGGTTAAATTTGGTACATTATTATAATTTAAATTCCTTGGTATCTTTAATTCTTCGTCTTTTTTTAANTCAGTTATATCTTGTAATTGTCTTTCTACATAACCTTTATATACAGATTTTGTCTCTAATTCTTCAAAAATATCATTTGGTATTTCTTTTATCATAGGCCAAATTTTTTCTAATTTTTTTCTATCAATATTTCTAAATACCAAAAGTTCAAAGATATTTCTTTTTTTACCATCTAAATTGATTTTTATACCTTTTTTTAGCAAATTATTTGGAGAAAATGTTAATTCTTTGTATTTTTTATCAATTTTTTTTAATAAAAACTGTTTTTTACTAAATTTTTTGTANCTTTTGTTTGAAACACAACCAATNAAAATTCCTTTTGGNGTTAACCTTAAATCTGCATTATCTGAACGTAATAAAAGCCTATATTCAGCCCTGCTTGTAAACATTCTATAGGGCTCTGTTACCCCTTTATTAATTAAATCATCAATTAAAACACCTATATATGCTTCAGAACGTGATAAAACAAATTCATTTTTTTTTAAAACTTTTAACGCAGCATTTATTCCCGCAATTATTCCTTGTGCGGCGGCTTCTTCATAACCAGTTGTTCCATTGATTTGCCCTGCTAAGTATAAGTTATTAATTTTATTAGTTTCTAAGGTATTTGATAACTGTAATGGATCTACATAATCATATTCGATAGCATACCCATATTGTAAAATTTTTGAGTTTTCTAATCCATAAATTGATTGAACAAATTTTTTTTGAATATTTTCCGGAAGTGANGTAGAAATNCCATTTGGATATATAATATTAGAATTTAAACCTTCAGGCTCTAAAAATATTTGATGTTGGTCTCTACTTCTAAATTTTACAATTTTATCTTCAATAGAGGGGCAATATCTTGGGCCTTTGCTTTGTATTTGNCCAGAGTAAATAGCTGATTTTACTATATTTTTTTCTATTATTTCATGAGTTTTTTGATTTGTACATGTGATAAAACATGGGATTTGTTTATTTGTAATAGATTTATTCATAAATGAAAATGGNATAATTTTTTTATCACTGTCTTGTCTATTTAATTTTTTAAAATTTATTGATTTTTGAGCAATCCTTGGAGGTGTTCCTGTCTTCATTCTTCCTAAATTAAAACCATATTTTTTAAAAGTTTTTGAAAGACCATGTGTTGCTCTTTCCCCAATTCTTCCACCTGGATTTTTTTTTTTTCCTATATGAATTAAGCCATTTAAAAAAGTACCTGTAGTAAGAACTACTGTTTCACATGAAACAATTTTTTGTTTTGATAAAATTACCCCAGTAACAAATTTATTATTAATATTTAAATCAATTACCTCATCCTCTATTATTTTTAAATTTTTTTCCTTTTTTAAAAGCTTNCTAATCTCATTTTTATATAATTCTCTATCAGCCTGTACTCTTAAACCTCTTACAGCGGGACCTTTAGATGCATTTAAAATTCTAAATTGAATACCAGAAGCATCTGCNGCTTTAGCAATAATTCCATCTAAAGCATCAATTTCTCTAACNAAATGCCCTTTTCCGAGACCACCAATTGATGGATTGCATGACATTTCACCAATTTTTTGTTTATTATTAGTTATTAATAAAGTTGAGCAACCGATTCGCGATGATGCTGCTGCTGCTTCACATCCTGCGTGGCCGCCTCCCACGACAATAACCTTATATGTTTCACGTGAAACTTTAAAATTTTTTTTTATTTTTTTTGTCTTTTTAGTATTGAACATCCTACNGCAGCTCCTTTATATGCTTCTGTATAACAAATTTCAATAGTATTTATATTTAAAATCTCACCATGAATGTACCCTTTACTTTCAGGCGATACCCAATAGAAATTCTTATTATTCTTCCTTATTGTACCTAAAAAATTTTTTTCTCCATCTGCATAAGTGAAATTTCCTTTAAATATTCTTTCCTTTTGTTCAAAAATCCTAATTTTTTTTTTCCATGTTCTATATCCTTTTTCAGTAGAATAGCTTTTATTTATACCTTCCCATATGCCAATAAGATTAATTATATATTCTGATTTGAGTTTTTTATCATTTATAAATAAAAATAGAATAGAAATTAAAAATATTATAAATTTTTTTTTCATTTATTTTATTTTCCTATACAAAAATCNTTAAAAACAATATCTAACATTTTTTCTATATCATATTTTCCAGTTACGTTGCCTAATTGATTTATTGACAATCTAAGATCTTCAGCATTTAACTCTGGATTTTTATTTTTATTAATTTTTTTTAAATTATAAAGACATTTTTTTAAACANATTCTATGTCTGGNTCTAGTCAAAACTGGTTCTCCAATGAAAACGTTTTTATATGTATTTTTAATATATTTTTCAACATCATTTAATAAATGACTAATTCCAATTCCTTTTTTTGCTGAAATNACTGATATCTTTTTAAATTTTTTCTTATTTAAATATTCGATTTTACTGCTTATTTTTTTTGTATTTAATAAATCTTTTTTATTCAAAATAATTATTGTTTTTTTACATACTAAATTAAGAACNTCTTTATCAAATTTTTTTGTACCATCCAAAACTAGTAATTTTAAATCACAATTTTTAATTTTTCTTATAGATTTTAAAACACCCTGTTTTTCAATACTATTTTTCGGATTAGTTTTTAAACCAGCTGTATCAGATAATATTATAGGTATATTTGATAAATTAATTTTTGTTTCAATTATATCTCTAGTAGTTCCAGATATTTTAGATACAATTGCCATATCTTTTTTCGCAATTTGATTTACCAATGAAGACTTTCCAACATTTGGTCTACCAACTATTGCTATTTCAATCCCTTCTCTAATAACATCTCCTCTTTTATTTTCAGATAAAAAAAATTCTATTTCTTTAGTTAATTCAATAATTTGGTTAATAACATCTTTATCAGTGTCTTTTGGTACTTCATCCTCTGGAAAATCNATTTGTCCCTCATAATGAGCTAGTAACTTTAAAAGTTTATTATTCCATTTTTTAAAAATTATACTTAAACTGCCGTTTACCTGCTGAATTGCTAATGATTTTTGGTATTTAGTTTCAGCATTAATTAAATCAATAACACCTTCTGCTTCGAGAAAATCCATTTTATTATTTTTAAATGCTCTTTTTGTAAATTCTCCTGGTTCAGCTTCACGGACATTTTTTATTAATAATAAATTTTCAATTAAGTGTTCTAATACGGAACTACCGCCATGAATATTGATTTCAAGCATNTTTTCCCCCGTATAAGTTTTAAAAGCTGGAAACCAAACAACTATAGCTTTATCTATTAAAGAGTAATCTTTTAAATCATATAAATTTATTAATTTACAATATCTAGCTTTTGGTAATTTTTTTTTTGTTAAGGATTGAAATATTTTTTTTGTTNCATTACCAGAAATTCTAATAGTTTTTATAGCAGATAAACCAATACTGCTTGCGGAAGCAAATATAGTGTCTAATTTTGTTTTATAATTTACTCTTTTATCCATTTTCTTTTGTTTTACTATCATATTTNGATTTATCAAGTTGAACAAATTATAAAAAAACTAATACATGCTTTATTTAAAAAAATGAAACAAAGTAATAAAACGCTAAAAATTATAACAAACGGGCAGANATTTTATGAATTTACTTCAGATTTAATTAAATATGTTAATAGTACAAAAATAAAAAATGGCCTATTAACAATTTATGTAAAACATACTAGCTGTTCTTTGTTAATACAAGAAAATGCCGATATTGATGTTCAAAAAGATTTATTAAGTTTCTTTTCTAAAATTGTTCCTGAAGATGGAAATTACATTCATCAATCAGAAGGATCTGATGATATGCCAGCACATATTAAATCTGCCTTAACTCAAACAAGTTTATCTATACCTATAGAAAATTTTGAAATTACATTAGGAACTTGGCAAGGAATATATCTGTTTGAACATAGANNAATGNNACATACACGTACTATAAAATTACATTTAATTGGTNAAAATGGATAAATTATCTAGAGAAACACTTCAAAAAACCATGCAATTTTTATCTTTAAAAGGNTACAAAGTANTAAGTGAATTTGCNNTACCTAATAAAAAAAGAGTGGATATCATCGCTATAAATTTAAAAAAAGAAATAATTATTGTCGAAGTTAAATCAAATAAAAAAAGTATTAAATATGATAAAAAATGGAAAAATTATTTAAATTATTGTAATTATTTCTATTTTGCTTGTAATGAGAAATTACAAGATTTAGATTTTTCAAAAAGCATAGGTATTATTCAAAACAATTCTAAAAATATAAAAATAATAAGAAAATCAAAATATAAAAAATTATCAGAAAATAAAAAAAAAAATTTAATATTCAAAATTGCACTTTCAGCAACTTCTAAATTTCATAGATTAATTGATCCTGAATTTAAAAAGAAAAAGAATAATTCAATATATATTTATAAAAAAAAATAGAAAAAGTTCCTATTTTCTTGATATAATACATACAANCTTTTTTATTTTTTGTTCATTATTGGACTGTGGGGGATCTNTGAAAGGTATAATAAAATGGTATAATGCCCGTAAAGGTTATGGGTTCGTTACACCATCAGATAATAGCGAAGATGTTTTTGTTCACGCAACCGCATTAAAANAAAGCGGGTTAAAAAAACTATATACTGGTTCCGAAGTTACTTTTGAAATTGATCAAGATAAGAAAGGTAAAAGAGCTAAATCAATCAAGGTTACAAAAGAGGTTAGACCTAAATTTGATAAAAATAATGATACGAAGGAAAAAGTAGAAAAAAAAGATACGAAGGAAAAAGTAGAAAAAAAAGATACGAAGAAAAAAGTAGAAAAAAAGGATACGAAGAAAAAAGNAAAAGAAAAACCCAAAAAAAAAACTGAAGCTAAAGGAAGCAAAAAAAAATAGTAAAAATACTTCTACTTATTATTATCGTATTATACTTTGGATTAAATCCTATAAAGAGCGAAACAAAAAATATTCAATTTATTTGTAAAACAAAAAATATATCAAAAAAATATACATTTTTATATATACCTTCAAGAAATAGAATTATATGGGTGGAACAGGGAAGAGAAATGAAATTAGATAATAGTAAAATAGATTTTATTTCTTTTACAGGTTTTGGGGTTTATGGATTAGGGTATGACTCATGGTTTCAGTCAAAAATATATTTTAATATTAATTTAAAAAACGGTAATTTTAAACTTACCGCTGAAAATAAAGAACATAGAAAAAATCCTCAAATAGGTAAATGTTTAAATAAGTTGTTAGGAAAAAATTAAATTATTTTTTTTTATTTCTTCTTTTATTTCGTCTCCAAGTGCTTCCTCGTTTTCTTCTGCCTCTATGTTTTTTCGGATATCCCATAATTTATTAATATTCTGTTGGGATTATAGTGATATGAATTTAAAAATTAAAGAAAAATTTTTTTAAATTAGATCTTGTTTTTTCTCTGTTTTTAAAATTCTTTTCTTTAGTTTAAGAAATGCTCTTGATTCAAGTTGTCTTACTCTTTCTTTACTTATATTCAAATTTTTTCCTATGGATTCAAGCGTAAGAGGCGCATGATTTAAATGCCTTTTTAAAATAATATGTTTTTCCTTATCATTTAAAGCTTCTAAAGATTTTTTTAATACTTTTTTTCTATTAAAGTGAATATCATTGTTTAAAGAAATTTCACCAGGATTTAATGAGGTATCATTTAAAAAATCCATAGGAGTCCTATTATCATCAGTATTATTTAATGAATGATCAAGTAACAAATCTTTTTTAAGAATTCTTTCAGAAATTTTTTCAACTTCAGATATTTTAATTTTCATCTCTTTAGCAATTTCAGATGAAATTGGTTGGGAACTATTATTTTCAAGAGAAGAATTTTGGATTTTATTTTTTACTCTACTTAGTTGAAAAAAAAGAAGCTTTTGTGTTGTAGTTGAACCAATTCTTACAATTGACCAATTTTTTAAAACAAATTCNTGTATTGAAGATTTTATCCACCATCTTGCATAAGTAGAAAATCTTACATTAATATTTATATCAAATTTATATGCCGCTTTTAAAATTCCTATATTGCCTTCTTGCAATAAATCACCAAAAGGTAAACCAAAATTTCTAAATTTAATTGCATTACTTACTACTAATTTTTCATAGGAATTAATTAAAATATGTAAAGATTTTAGATCTTTTTTTTTACTCCAAAGTTCGGTTATTTTTTTTTCATTTTTTAGAGATAAAAGAGGCTGTTTCATTGCGTTGGAAACAAACTTAAGATTAGCTTTTTGAGTTAATGTATCATCTAAATGGACCATATAACTGGAATAACATATNGAATTTAGAAATAAATAGATTAATTTCGATATAAGTAATTAATGAAATCGATTATTTANGGTTTTTTCTTTTCCAATAAGAAGCTAGGATCGGNCCAGAAATATTATGCCATATACTAAAAAAAGCACCTGCAAGTCCTGCAAGAGATCCGAAAAATTTAATTGCTAGCGCTGTTGCAAGTCCTGAATTTTGCATGCCAATTTCAATAGCTATAGTTTTTGCTATCTTCTCAGAGTAATTCATTTTTTTACACAAATAAAAACCTAAAAAAATACCTAAAAGATTATGACATATCACAATGAAAAAAATTTTAGATCCATATTTAAAAATTTGATTTGCATTTGATCCAATTATAATTGCAATAATAAAAATAATTGCTATTACTGCGATTAGAGGCAACCATAATTTTGTTTTTTCTAAATTAAAAAGAGTAGTACTGTTTAAAATAATACCCAAAAACACTGGAATTATAACTATATTGAAAATACTAAGCATCATTTGATAAACTGGTATTTCTATATTTGATCCAGTATAAAGCCAAAAAAGAGCCGGCATAAAAAATACAGCTAAAATTGTTGAGCAAACAGTTAATGAAATAGATAAGGCTACATCTCCCTTGGCTAAAAAACAAATAACATTAGATGCTGTCCCGCCGGGTGCACATCCAACTAAAATTACGCCTATACCAATAATTTGTTCAATATTAAAAGATTTAACTAATAAAAAACCTAATATTGGCATTATTAAAAATTGTAATAAAATTCCTAAACAAACAATTTTAAAATTTTTAAAAATTTTTAGAAAATCTTCTGCTCTTAAAGTTAGTCCCATAGAAAACATAATTACACTTAATAAGGGAACTATAAGAAAACTAATATCAGACCAGTATTGAGGTTTTAAAAGAGCCCAAGCTGAAAATAAAATTACCCAAAGAGGAAACAACCTTATTGACTTAGCAACAAAATTTTTCATAAAATTATAAAATTTTACAAACTTCAGAAAATTTAAAACGTGGAAGTCTATCAAGTAATTTAGTTTCGTCACCATAACCTAAATTACATAAAAAATTTGATTTATATCTCCCATCTGAAAAAAATTCTTTATCAACACCAGCATTATCAAATCCTGACATAGGACCGACATCTAATCCTAAAGCTCTTGCAGCTAACATAAAATACNCTCCTTGNAGAGTAGAATTNCTAAATGCTGTAATTTCTGCNTTAGNTGGNGGGTTAGATAAAACTTTTTTCATATTTAGGTTATGAGGAAATAATTTAGGTAAATGTTCATAAAACTTACTGTCATAAGCTATTATTGCAACAACTGGTGCGGTCATACATTTTTCAACATTTCCTTCGCTAAGATGGGATTGTATTCTTTCTTTAGATTCTTTTGATTTTAAAAAAATTATTCTCATTGGCTCAGAATTAGCACTGGTCGGACAATTTTTTACTAAATCATATAAATTTTCTAAAATTTTTTTATCAATATTTTTGTTTTTCCAATTATTATGACTTCTCGCTTTTAGAAATAACTTATCTAAAAAATCTTGGCTCATAGTGAAATATTAAAATACTTATTTAAAAAAATAGTATATACCCAATAACAAAGCCCTGTTGATATAATAGCAATTAACATGGACCCAGCAAAATTAAGGTTTAATTTTAATAAAACCGGAAAAAATATAAAAAAAGTTAATGATGGGACTATCATTAATAAAGTATTATTCGTTAAATCTGAAACTTGTTTAATATCCTTTGTATCCCAATAAAGCCAAATTAATGTTAACACAGTAATTAGCGGCATTGAAACAATTAAACCAGCTAGTAATGAAGATCTTTTTGCAACTTCGGCTGCACAAACAATTACTATTGCGGTAATTAAAACTTTTAAAATGCTAAAAAACATAATAATTCTAAATAAAAAAAAATTCTAACAATATTCTTTAAACAATAAACTATTATTTATTTATATTCATTCCACATTGGGTTTTTTATTTTTTT
>PARY01000007.1 GCA_002711715.1 Pelagibacteraceae bacterium
GCCTTCAATAGGGTCTTTTGCAGAATACAATTCCCATTGATCTCCAAGTTTGATATACGGATCTGTATATACACCGTCAGCCCATTTGCCTTCTACTAGATATTTTGCTCTAGCTTCATTTTCATCCATCTGTACAGGTTTATTTACATTAGGTGGCATTACAACAGCATGTTTATGAAATATTTCCCATACAGGTTCTTTAAAACAAAAAGGATCGGGCTTATTATCGTAGTCTGGGTTACGTTTTAAGTAACTTCCATAAGCATAACGTCTAACAACAAACTCAAGTGGCAACATATCACATTCTTCATGTAGCATTGTGTTTGGCGATGTTAGGTCAATAAAAGATGTAGGTATATTATTTTTCCCAAGCATTTTAAATACATTCGATGCTTGTATTGTTTTTTGTATTCCAATATCAGTCAGTTCTTCTTTTTTAGCGGCATCGCCACCTGTTAAAAAATCTTTTGCAATCATATTAATTGTAAAAGGTTTGTCACCCTTTTTAATTAATTTTGTTTTACCTTCAACTAAAGTAGTCATATTTGGATATTTTATATTATTTTTTTAAAACAAAAAAATATTTATATATTACTCAAACTTTAAAAACTTTTGAGAAAATATAGTCAATTTTTTTCAAATAATTCTTTTCATTAAAAAGTTTTTTAAGTTCAGAATCACTTATTATGCCGTTAATTCTTTTATCTTTCTTTATTACATCTAAAAAATTCTCTTTATTTTTCCATACAGTCATAGAATTTTTTTGGACTATATCATAAGCTACTTGTCTATCCACCCCCTTTTTTTCTATAAGTTCTAGCAATAAAGCTTGTGAAAAAACTAGGCCATTTAATAAATTTAAGTTTTTTTTCATATTTTCAGGATATATTTTTAAATTTGAAATTAAATTAGTTAGCCTAGTAAGAGCAAAATTAAGTACAATTGTAACATCAGGAGCCAAAATTCTTTCAACAGACGAATGTGATATATCTCTTTCGTGCCAAAGTGCAATATTTTCAAGCATAGGTACAACAGAAGATCTGATATATCTAGAAAGACCTGTCAAATTTTCAGATAGAACTGGATTTTTTTTATGAGGCATTGCAGATGANCCTTTTTGGGTTTTAGAAAAGAATTCCTCAACTTCTCTTACTTCTGTTCTTTGTAAATGTCTTATTTCAACTGCAATTCTTTCAATAGAACTTGCTATAATTGCAAAAACTGAGAATAAATGAGCGTGTCTGTCTCTAGGAATTATTTGAGTTGATATTTTTTCACTTTTCAAACCTAATTTTTTAGCTACAAAATTTTCAATTGCTGGATTAATAGTTGCATAAGTTCCCACCGCTCCTGAAATTGCACAAATTGATACATCTTCTAAAGCAATTTTTAATCTATTAAGATTTCTTTCCATCTCAGCAAAAAAACTTGCTATTTTTAAACCAAAAGTAGTAGGTTCNGCNTGTATTCCATGGGTTCTGCCTAAACAAATAGTTTTTTTATATTTTTTAGCTTTTATTTTTAGAGCTTTTAAAAGATTTTTTAAATCATTGATTATAATTTCAGTTGCTTGTTTAAGCTGTAAAGAAAAAGCTGTATCAATAATATCTGAAGAAGTAACTCCTTTATGTATATATCTAGAACTTTTCCCAACTTTTTTTGAGACACTATTTAAAAAAGCTATTACTTCGTGATGTGTTTTTTCATCTAATTTTTCAATATCTTTTACATCAATTTTTGATTTATTTTTAATAAGTAAGAAATCTTTTTTTGGTATTTTTTTATCAATACAAAGCTTTTCACATATAGCTATTTCTATTTTAAGCCAGATTTCATATCTGTTTTTATCAGACCAAATGGAAGAAATTTTTTCGTTAGAGTATCTAGGTATCATTATTTTATATTGTAACGATTTTTATTATTTCAATAAGGGGGTTTATGATAATTTTTTGGTGACAAAGTAAATATTTCATAACCATTTTTAGTTACACCTATAGTATGTTCAAATTGAGCAGATAATTGTCTATCTTTTGTTATTGCGGTCCAACCATCACTTAAAACTTTTACCTCTTTTGTTCCCGCATTAAGCATAGGCTCAATTGTAAATATCATTCCTTCCTTTAATTTTACACCTTCACCTTCAGTACCATAATGTAAAACACTTGGAGGTTCGTGAAATTCTCTACCAACTCCATGTCCACAAAAGTCTTTAACAATGGAAAAATTATTATCATTAGCAATTTTTTCAATTATATATCCAATATCACCAAGATTTATTTCAGGTTTAATTTTTTTAATTCCTTCCATCATACTTTTATATGTTATTTGAATTAATTTTTTTGCTTTTATGCTTGTTGTTTCTCCCACAATAAACATTCTACTAGTATCTCCATACCACCCATCAAGAATTACTGTTACATCAATATTTATTATATCTTTTTTACCTAAGATTTTTTTTGATGGTATACCATGACAAACAACATGATTTACAGATGTACATATTGATTTGGGAAAGCCATTATAATTTAAAGGCGCTGGTTTCGCTTTATTATTTACTATAAAATTATGACATAAGTGATTTAATTTTTCTGTAGTTATCCCAGGTTTAACATATTTTGTTATAAAATCTAAAGTTTTAGCTGCAAGGCATCCTGCTTTTCTCATAGATTTAAAATCCATTGAATTATAGATATTTATTTTTTCTTTTTTTGAATTAGACTTAATCTCAAGATTTGTCATATTGTGATAACTAAAATAATATTCTAATGAAAAAAATAAAAAATCCAACCGCATGTATCATTATTATTGGAAATGAAATCTTATCAGGTAGAACCCTTGATACAAATAAAAACTTTATGTGTAAAGAATTAACAATGAAAGGCATTGATGTGATAGAAACAAGGGTAATAAAGGATGATATCGAAAAAATTATTACAGTAATAAATGAGGTTAGAAAAAAATATGATTATATTTTCACTACAGGAGGAATAGGCCCTACACATGATGACGTAACTGCAGTTTCAATAGCTAAAGCGTTTAAAGTTAAATTAAAAAAAAATAAAGAAGCATTAAATCTATTAAAGAAATATTACAAAGTAAAAAAAATACCAATGAACGACGCTAAGGAAAAAATGGCTTTAATTCCTCATGGAGCAGAACTTCTACACAATCCCATAACGAAAGCTGCTGGGTTTAAAATGAAAAATGTATATGTTATGGCTGGATTACCAGAAATTATGATTGCTATGTTTGAAAAAATTATTAGAAATATTAAAGGTGGAAATCCTAAGATTACAAAAAATATTCCTATCAATCTACCGGAAAGCGATATTGCTGAATATTTATCAAAAATACAGAATGAATTTAATCAAGTTGAAATTGGAAGTTATCCACTTTTTAGAAATAAAAACAAAAAAGTTAATGTTGTATTAACAGGTTTTAATAAAATTGATATAAATGAAGTAGAAAGAAAAATTAAGAAGTTTATAAATTTTATTAAGTAGTTTTTATATGTTTTGTATAAGAAAGCGCCCAACCAACTAACAACCAAATAAGAATAGCATTCCAATTAGAAAAATAATTTAATGAAGGTATCATTGGAACTAATAAAGAGATTAGAGGTACCAAAATACCAAAAGCTGGCGTTTCAATTATTTTTCTTTCTTTAATAAAAACATTTATCAATTGATATATTAGAAATAAAAATAAAATNATACCCACAATGCCTGTTTCAGCTAATAGAGAGAGATAAAAATTATGAACATGAGTAAAACATGTTGGCGGTCTTAAATCTGATTCAGGGACTTTATTATTTTTATTTAAATTTGTTTCTTTAATTCTTTCTTTTGTTATGCCCCACCACGGTGTTAAATTATATTTTTTATGTTCAACTGAAATAAATCTTTCATCTTCACAAGCAACATGAAAATTTTTTAATCCAACTCCTGTAATTGGATATTCTTTAAACATTTTTAAGCCAGTACTGCTAGCACTCCAATAGGCAGTTTTTTTATAATTAACCATTTCATAGAAAGAACTTTTAATTATTCTATCAAGTTGTTGAGGAACAGTTATTGATATTAATATTATAACTGTCGTCAAACTAAAAAAGAGTTTGTAAAATAATTCTTTTTTATTCTTTAACAAAGAAATGAAAACAATTGTACTAGAGAATAATAATATAAAGTTAGAAAATCTATGACCTGAAAAAATTATACAAGTTGAAGAAATGAANAAAATTGAGATTAGTATAAAAATTTTTTTTTTTAAAAAAAATTTTTTTTCTTTTAGTATTCCAAAAAACATCGGATATAAAAGTAATGATAAAATAAATGCTGATTTACCACCTTGTCCAACTGGCCCTTTTAATCGCAAATATCCGTAATGAAAAGGATAATCGCCAGCTAAAATTTTATTAATTATAAAAGAGAATTCTATAAGCGTAAAAACTATTATGTAAATAACTGTTAAAGATATAGTAATTAGTAATTTTTTTTTCCAATAATTATCTGCTAAAAATANATATTTAAGAGCTGTTATAAAAAGTAAAAAACGTATCCATCCAATTGCTCTAGAAAACGCTAATTCTGGATAGTATGCAAAAAAAGAGCTTATTAAAAACCAAATATAAACTATAAAACCAATTTTAAACCACGGTTCATTTATCCAGCGGTAATCCCTATCTTTAATTTTAATGAATAAAAAATATAAGCATGAAACAACAACTATGATATCGGCAAGTGATCTGCTATATATTAAAATAAATGGAATAAAACATATTAACCATCCTAAAATATTTTTTAATTTAAAATCAAATTTAATATTCACAGTAATTATTTTTTTTTAATAAAAAAACCTTTTAAAAAGAGTTCAATTAATTTAAGAGCGCTATAAACTGCCTGCAGTCTTGGAATTTTAGAATTTCCTTTAAATCTATGTTTGAAATTAATTGGAACTTCCTTACATTTTAAGCCTTTCATGTAAACATAATAAAAAAATTCAATTTGTGAAGAATATCCGTCAGACTTTAATGAAGCATTTTTTAAAACTTTTAAACATTTATCATTATAAATTCTAAATGAAGTTGTGAATTCATTAAATGGCATACTTAAAATAAACCGACATAATTTATTGGCTAATCTACTTACTAAATTTCTATAACCTGTGTAGTCTGATTTTCCACCTGAAACATATCTAGATCCAATTACAAAATCATTCGATTTTAATTTATAAATTAAAAGAGGTATTTCTTTTGGATTATGGGATAGGTCAGCATCTATTGTCATTAATGCTTTATATTTTTTTTTTAAAGCATAAGCCATTCCTTCTCTAAGAGCGGATCCTAATCCTAATTTTTTTTTTCTTTTTAAAAGATATAAATTTTTATATTTTAATTTTAGTTTTTCTATAATTTTATAAGTACCATCTGGCGAATTGTCATCAACAATAAGTAAATGAAAATTTTTATTAATATTAAAAATTTTTTTACAAAAAATTTCAATATTTTCAGATTCATTATATGTTGGAGCACATATTAAAAATTTTTTCATGATATTCTTGTTTTTTTATTTTGGAAAGAATTCATAAAAAATAAAAACAAAATTAAACTTAGTAAAAATAAGCATGCAAACTTATCATGTATTGTAGTTATAAATATAAGCAGGCAAAGAGAAAAAAGCTTATTAAAAGTTTTATTTTTATACAACAAACTATTCTCAGATAAATATACAATTGAGATTATGCAAATATATAAGTCATAGTTCATTAAATATGGATTTAAAAAGGATGCTAAGATTAACGAGTAACAAAGTTTTCTTTTATTATTTGGATCATTAATGTAAAAAATAAATGTTAATGAAAAAATAAAAACTATTGTTAGCCAAAAAATTTGTATAAATTGGGGTGTTATGTAATTAGAATTTAGAAGCTGAAATTTATTAAAAAGTCCATTTCCTAAACCAATTAAGCCAATTCCACTTCCAAAGTTTGTATAAAAAAAATTTGTTGTACTTATATTTATTATTTTTAAATAATTTAGATATAAATCTTGATTAAAATAAAAACAAATAAAGTGAATGAATATTAAAAAGATTAATGATTTGAAAATATATTTAAAGAAATTATTTTTGTATATTACAAAACCACTAAGAAAAAATATTAATAAATATGGTTTAAATATAGATGCAAATATTATTGTCATGATATAAGGCAATACTTTATTTTTCGTTAATTTATATATTCCAAATAATATTACAGCACTTAAAATTACTGATATGTTTCCAGAAAGAAAACCACTCCATCCTGTTCCTCCAAATGAAAATAATATAAATAGACACAAAATAAATGCATTTGTATCAAATTTAAAAATTTTTTTTGAATAAATAAAAATTGCTACAATTGAAAGTAATTCTATTAAAATCCAAAAATATTTATAAGCACTTAAATCAAAAAAATTTAAAGGATATAAAAGTACTAATGATAAAGGCGTGTATTGAAAATGCATGGCTGTTTTACCAAAACAGTCCATATTTCCGTACGGGTTTAAATTTGCAGCGTATTTTTGTAATGCACAAAAATATAATTCTGCATCACCAAAATGTTTTAGATTTCCTACAACTGATTTATCAAAAAAAGTTAAAAGTATATCAATTGAAGCTATAATTAATAAAAAATAAATTAGTATTTTTATTCTATTTTCAATTTTTTTTTCTAACAAATTCATTATGTTTTATTACTAATCTTTAGTACATTTTTAATATGAAATCAAAAAAGAACGAAAGATTTATTTATGATCATGATGTACCTGTGGGTTATTATGACAAAGTATATAGAATCAAAAAAGGAATACAATCTAAGTGGCATAATCAGAAATTTGATTTTGTTAAAAAAAAAATGAAGAATTATAAGAATCATTTAGATTTTGGTTGTTCTGCTGGAACTTTTATCGGCTATCTTGATGAAAAAAAAAAATCTATAGGGATTGATATTTCTACAGATCAAATAAATTATGCAAAAAAAAAGTATAAAAGAAAAAAACATAATTTTCTCTTTTCAAAGTTACCACTACCTTTTAGAGACAAATCATTCGATGTTATTACTTTTTTAGAAGTTATAGAACATTGCGATGATATTCAAAATAATCAAACTATAAAAGAATTTTATAGATTATTAAAGCCGAATGGAATTTTAATTATTACAACACCTAATTATTCAAGTTTCTGGCCTTTATTAGAGAAAATTATTAGTTTTATTGGTTCAATAGATTATAGAAAACAACACATTAAAAAATTTAACAAAAAAAAACTTAATAATTTTTTGAAATTAAATAAATTTATTAAAGTTGAAAGTAAAACTTTTATTTATTTAGCACCTTTTTTAGCTTCTATAAGTTGGAAATTAGCCGGGTATATTGAAAAAATAGAAAATAAATTTTTTAAGACAAATTTTGGCTTTCTTTTATGTGGTATTTTTACAAAAAAAAAATAGAATTTAATTTAGCCCGCCTGGCGGAATTGGTAGACGCACAGGACTTAAAATCCTGAGGATTGCAAAATCCGTCCCGGTTCAAGTCCGGGGGCGGGCACCAACTTTATTAATACTTTATAGGAACTGGATCTAAACTTCTCCAAAGATACCAAGTTGCTACTGTTGACCAAGGGATCCATTTTTTTTTAAATTTTTTTATATCTGAGTTTTTTAAAGGATATTTTAAATTGTAATTAATTGATATAGCTTTAAGAAGCCCTATGTCTGCAGAAGGAAAAATATTAGGTCTTAAAAGATAAAAAATTAAAAACATTTCAGCAGTCCATCTTCCAATACCTTTTATTTTTATCAAATCATCAATTACTTCTTCATCTTCAACTTTTTTCCACTTATTTTCTATGTTTTTGTTTTTTTTAAAAAAATTTGCCAAATTAAAAATATAATTTGCTTTTTGTTTTGAAAAACCACATTTTTTAATTTCATTTATCTTTACTTTTAGAATATTACTTGGATCTATTTTTTTTATTTTTTTTTCTAACCGCAACCAAATTGAGTTTGCTGCTTTGACAGATATTTGTTGCCCTGTTATTGATTTTGCCAATGTTAAAAAAGCATTTTTTTTAGAATGTAATTTTTCTGATTTATATTTATTAATTATTTCTTTTAAAATTTTATCTTTTTTTTTAAGATTATTTATTGCTAATAACCAATTTTTATTTGTTAATGTAATCATTTAAAAAGAACTCTATTTTTATTATGTATATATGNCTTCAATAAANTTAAAATTTACATCNTGCGATATAGTAATTAAATTACGTTCAACACCTACTGCAGATGCTATTAAAAGTATTTTGCCTTGTAAATCAATAATAAAAACATGGGGAAAAGAAATATATTTTGAAATACCTATAAAAAAAGATTTGTGTTTAGATAATACTGCTAAAGATGTTGTTAATTTAGGTGAAATAGCATATTGGATTGAAGGTAAATGCATAGCTATTGGTTACGGCCAAACACCTATTTCAAGGGATACTGAAATTAGACTTGCTGCTAAGACTAATATTTGGGGTGATGCAAATCTAAATGTTGAAAAATTAAAAAATATAAAGGATGGAGATGAGGTTATTATTTCTTAAAATTTTTTTTATTTTTCTAATATTTCAGCCAGTTTTTGCATTACAAATTCCAGGTGAGAAATATTTTATTGACGGGAGTTCTCTTTCTGAACCTTATGAAACAAAAAGTGTAGCAAATAGTTATAATTTTGTTAGTGATAATCCTTGTTCATTAAAAANTCCTAAGAATTTTAAAGTTGATTTATTTGCAAAAAATCTTGATGGACCGAGAAATATAAAAGTAGCAAGTAATGGCGATGTTTTTGTTGTTGAATCATATACTGGCAACATTAAAGTTCTAAGAGATAATGATAACGATGGTAAAAGTGATACGGAAAAAATTTTTGCCAAGGGTTTTAACAAACCTTTTGGCATAGATATAAATAATGATTTTCTTTATATTGCAGATACAGATTTTGTATGGAAAATTCCATATATACCAGGTCATTTAGTTCAAAAAAGTAAAGCAATAAAAGTAACAGAGCCAAATGCTCTTGGAGATAGTAGTGGTCATTGGACAAGAAATATAGCAATTAAAGAAAATAAAATGTATATTGCTATCGGTAGCAGAGGTAATATCGAAATTGAAGAATATCCAAGAGCAACNATTCAACAATTAGATTTAATTACTAAAAAACAAATAAATTTTGCAACAGGCATGAGAAATCCTATCGGATTAGATTTTCACCCAATTACCAAAGAACTTTTTGCTGTTGTAAATGAAAGAGATGGAATGGGTGATAATTTAGTACCTGATTATTTCTCAAAAATTAATCAAGATAATTTTTTTGGNTGGCCTTATTTCTATCTGGGTAACAATATTCAACCAAAAATCAATATTCCTAAAAATTTTAAGAAAATTTTAGTTAATGTTCCTGATGTTTTATTTAAATCACACTCAGGGCCAATAGATTTTATTTTTTATAATAAAAAAAAATTTCCAAAAGAATACTATGGAAACGCTTTTGTTGCTTTGCATGGATCATGGAATTCGAGTCAACCATCTGGTTATATGGTAGCCAGAATTCCTTTTAAAAATAATGAACCTATTGGTAGCTATGAGTCTTTTGTAACTGGTTTTTGGTTTTCCGGAGATAAACAAGCCAATGTTTGCGGACGACCAGCTGGGTTAGGTATAAGCAATGATGGATCTCTTTTAATTTCAGATGATGTTGGCAACAATATTTGGCGTGTATACTACAGTGATAATTAATTTTTTTTTAAGAGGACAAGAATATTTTTCCAATAGGTGACGAAAATCCAACTGTAAGAAAACCTTTTATAACATACGGGATTCTTGGTTTATGTATTTTGATTTTTTTATGGCAAATTTCATTGCCTAAAGATTTTTTTATGGGAATAAAAAGTTTTGGATTGGTTCCTTCGGATATTTATATTTATAAAATTTTTTTTTCCATGTTTTTACATGGAGGTTGGATGCATTTAATTGGTAACATGGCATATCTTTGGATATTTGGAAATAATATCGAAGATCATTTAGGTCATATAAAGTTTCTAATCTTTTATTTATTTTGCGGAATATGTGCAACTCTTATCCATGTTTTTTCAGATGTTAATTCTACCATTCCTGTAGTTGGTGCAAGTGGAGCTATTTCAGGAATTTTAGGAGCATACTTAATACTTTATCCAAGAGCAAAAGTAAAATTATTAGTATGGTTTGGAATTGTTACAATATTAAGAGTTAGGGCATCAATAGTTTTAATTTTTTGGTTTGTTTATCAATTTTTAAGCGTACTTAAATCTACAGGTGAAGGTGGAGGCGTCGCATGGTGGGCACATATAGGTGGATTTATTGCTGGAATATTAATAATTTTTTTGCTGGGAAAAAAAAAATTAGTTGAAAAAGAGAAGGGGCCTTGGGAATAATTTTATTTTTTTAATGCTTCAACCATTGTTGTTCCAAGTTCAGCTGGAGATTCTGAAATAATAGCTCCTGCAGACTTTAAAGCTTCAATTTTTTCTGGAGCAGTTTCAGCGCTGCTAGATACTATTGCACCAGCATGTCCCATTCTTTTACCTGGAGGCGCTGTAGCTCCTGCAATAAAAACAACGACTGGTTTATTTTTTTCTTTTTTTATAAATTCTGCAGCATCTACCTCGGCTGTCCCTCCAATTTCACCAATCATAATGACACCTTCTGTTTTTTCATCGGCCATAAATAATTCAAGACATTCTACAAATTTCATACCGTTAATAGGATCTCCACCAATTCCTACTACAGTTGTTTGCCCAAGACCAACATCTGTTGTCTGTTTTCCTGCTTCATAAGATAATGTTCCTGATCTTGAGATAATTCCAATTTTTCCAGGTTTATAAACATATCCTGGCATAATTCCTAATTTTGCTTCGCCAGCTGTGATAATTCCTGGGCAATTTGGTCCTATTAACCTAGATTTTTTTCCTTCAAGATGTTTCCTTACTTTCATCATTTCATGGACAGGTATCCCATCAGTAATTGCGACAATTAATGGCATTTCTGCATCTATAGACTCTATTATTGCTGAAGCAGCAAATGGAGGTGGAACATAAATTGTAGATGCATTAGCTCCAGTTTTGTCCATTGCTTCCTTTACAGTATTAAATACCGGTAGATCAAGATGAGTTTGGCCACCTTTTTTTGGCGTTACACCACCTACGAAGTTTGTTCCATATTTAATTGATTGTTCAGAGTGAAAAGTACCTTGAGCACCTGTGAAACCCTGACATATAACTTTTGTATTTTTATTAACTAAAATTGACATAATTATTTTTTTTCTTTATTTATTGCCTCCACAATTTTTTTTGCTGTTTCACCGAAAGTTGAGGCGCTTATAAAAGGTAAACCAGATTCTTTTAGAATTTTTCTTGCTAATTCTATATTTGTTCCTTCTAATCTAACAACAACGGGCTTTGACATTTTAACTTCATTGGCTGCTGTTACTAAACCTTCGGCAATAGAATCAGTCCTCATCATTCCACCGAAAACATTACATAAAATTCCTTTAACATCTTTATCCGAATATAATAATTTGAAAGCAGCAGCTACTCTTTCTGGAGTTGCAGCCCCTGCTATATCCATAAAATTTGCTGGTTTTCCTCCATTTTGTTTAATCAAATCCATTGTTGCCATTGCTAGACCTGCACCATTGACCATCACGCCAACTTCCCCGTCTAATTTGATATAATTAAGATCATGTTTTTTTGCTTCTAATTCTAAAGGGTCTTCTTCATCTTCATCACGTANATTTGCAATATCTTTATTCCTGTAAAAAGAATTTTCATCAAATCCCATTTTTGCATCTAAAGCATAAATATCTTTTTCTTTTGTAATTACCATTGGATTAATTTCTACCATTAATGCCTCAAGACTTACTGTTGTTTTATGAATTGCTAGAATAAAATTTGCTGCTTTTTCTACAAGCTCATCTTCTAAACCTAATTTTAACGCAATGTCTTTAGCTTCATTTATTTGTATATCAGAACATGGTTTTAATTTGTGTTTTATAATTTTTTCAGGAGTTTTTTCAGCAACTTCTTCAATTTCCATTCCACCTTCAGTTGAAGCTATTACTGTTATTCCATTTGTTTCTCTATCTACAACCATTGAAATATAAAACTCTTTTTCAATATTTGATCCTTCTTCAACATAAAGCTTTTTTACAACCTTCCCTTTGGGACCAGTTTGGGGAGTAATAAGAGTTTTACCCATTATTTCATTTGATGCTTTTTCAACTTCTTCAAGTGATTTTACTACTTTAACACCACCTGCTTTCCCTCTACCTCCAGCATGAATTTGTGCTTTAACAACCCAAACACCAGAATCTAATTCCTTTGCAACATTTATTGCTTCTTCGACTGTAAATGCTACTTTGCCCTTAGGAACATTAACACCATTTTTTGACAATAATTCTTTTGCTTGATATTCGTGAATATTCAATTGTTAACTATTTAAAAAATTAAAAAAGTCACTATAAAAAAATTTAAGGAAAATTCAAGTTATTACTATGTTGCTTATATTTTTTCTTGTATCTTATCTTTTACCATACAAAAGAGTGATATTAATTCTTCTATTTTCATAATTTTTTTTAAAATTAAAATTATCAGATGCATGAAAAAGATTCGAATTAAAAATTATTACCCTGTTTGATTTATATTTGATTCTTTTCATTTTTGATTTTTTTTTCTTTAAGAAGTTCTTAATTGCTAAATGGTTATTATTATATTTCTTAAAATCCCAATTTTTTGGAGCTTCTTTATCCCAAATTAAAAGCCCACCAGTTTTTTTATTTAAATTTGCTTTATCAGGAGTTATCCAAAAGTTTATATTTATTGCAGCAAAATCTGCGTGAATTTTAATACCTTTCATTTGGTTGTTACATTTGAAAGCCCAGGCTTTAGTTAATGGAAATTTTTTTAAAATTTCAGGATATTGTAACCTAATTTCTTCGCTGATTTGAAGTAATAATGGAGCATTAAATCCATTTTCAATAAAAGATCCAATATATCCATTTTTATAATCAAATTCATTCCATATAGAATTTGTTAGACAGAATGAATATAATTTATCTAATACTTCTTTACTTAAAAAGTCATCAATTACCATATACTTAAATTTTTTTTTTGAATTTATTGTGACAACTTTCTTATTATCGTTAATTATTTTTTTTTCAATTATATCAGGGGGCTGGTAGTAAATTAGATTATTAAAAGTAGGACCTAATTTATATGTAAATTCTTTTGATAAAGTAAAGATATCAGTATGGTCAGAGTTTTTAGGTAAAGAGCTATAAATAAATTTATACTTTTTAACGATGTTATTAAATTTTTTCGATACTATTTTTTTTTTTAATAAGTAGCTGATTTGTTCAATATCATGTTTTAATTTATTTTTTGAAACTTCATATCTAAAACCTTTACTAATACTTAGTTTAAATTCTTCTTCACTCAAAATCTTTTTTGTATTGATAAAGTTTTTTATNTTATTAACAAATAACATTATTAATTTTATCTTCCTTTGTAAGGTTTAATTCCAGTATCAGGGATATATATATTTTTTGGAGCTCTTTTATTTTCGTAAAAAATATCGATNGGTATTCCACCTCTTGGATACCAATAACCAGATATTCTCANCCATGTAGGCTTTATAGATTTTAATAATTTTTCAGCTATATAAATTGTACAGTCTTCGTGAAAACATTGATGATTTCTAAACGAATGCATAAAAAATTTAAATGATTTACTTTCCACTAAAAATTTATTTGGTAAGTAATCTATTATAAATTTTGCAAAATCAGGTTGTCCTGTAATAGGGCATAGGGATGTAAATTCATTTACTGTTAATCTAACAAGATAGTTTTTATTGTAATTTTTATTTGGAATTGGATCTAAAATACATTTATCCGGATTATTTAACAAACTTTTATTCTTTCCTAAGTAATTTAATTTAATTTTTTTCATTTTCTTTTTGCTTCATATTTCAAATAATTTTTATAAAATTTATCAAATTTACTTTTTTTAATTGCTTCTCTAATTCTTAACATAAAATTTTGATAATAAAAAATATTATGCCAAGTTAAAATCATCAAACCTAATATTTCATTACACTTAAATAAGTGATGAATATAAGCTTTTGAGTAGTTATTACTTGCAGGACAATTTAAATTTTTATCAAGAACATTTTCATCTTTTTTAAATTTTGAATTTTTTATATTTATAATTCCCGATGTTGTAAAAGCTAACCCGGTTCTGCCTAAACGTGTTGGTAGCACGCAATCAAACATATCTATCCCATGTGCAACAGATTTTATAATATCACTAGGCATACCAACTCCCATTAAATATCTTGGTTTATCGTTGGGTAGGTGGGGTATTGTTTTATCTATAATTTTAAGCATTTCTTTTTGACCTTCACCTACTGATAATCCTCCTATTGCATAACCATCAAAATTTATTTCTTGTAATTTTAAAGCACATTTAATTCTTAAGTCCTCATATTTGGCGCCTTGAACAATTCCAAATAAAGCAGAATTTTTTTTATTAAATGCCTTTTTACAACGTTTTGCCCATCTTAAAGTTAATTCCAAAGATTCCTCAGCTTTTCTTTTTGTAATGTTATAATTAGTACACTCATCTAAAACCATTATGATATCACTTCCTATATTTTGTTGAAACTTGATACAATTTTCCGGTGTTAAATAAAGTAATTCTCCATCAATATGAGATCTAAACCTTACACCTTTTTCTTCTATCTTTTTTAATTTTGCTAAAGACCATATTTGATAACCACCCGAGTCAGTTAAAATTGGTAATTTAGAATTCATAAATTTATGAATGCCTCCAATTTTTTTTAAAATTTTTACCCCTGGTCTAAGCATTAAATGATAAGTGTTACATAAAATAATTTGTGAATTTGTTTGTATTATATTTTCAGGGAAGATTGCTTTTACATTAGCAATTGTTCCTACTGGTATAAAAGCAGGAGTATCTATATTTCCTTTTGATGTTGTAATTTTTCCAAGTCTAGCATTTCCAAATTCTTTAATTTTTTTAAAATTAAATTTTTTAGCAATCATAATTTTTTTTGTTTTTAAATTATTATATTTTTGAAACAAGAAGATTTACAGGTAAATAAATTTTATGCACTCTCCATTTAAAAGGAGAAAATTTTAAGTCAATCTTTATTGGGTAACCATCGTGATCAAAATCTATTCTAAAAGTATTTAGATTAATAAAAAAAACATAATTAACTTTCTCTCTTATTCTTTTAATATTTGGTCCTTCTAATTTAAATTTTTCTTTTTTTATGTTCTGTTTTTTTTTTATATTTTTATTTGGATTATTCATTTCTTCTTTAAGCATATCTTTATATTTATTTGGATCATTTAATAATAGAACTATATTTTCAGGGCTTACAATTTCTTCTAAAATAATTTCAATTAAATTATTTCCTAGCAATGACTTTAATATTTGTTTTTCTATACTTTTTTTTTTACCAATCTTTTGATCAATTATAATCTCTAAATCATT
>PARY01000008.1 GCA_002711715.1 Pelagibacteraceae bacterium
TCTTGCTGCTGGAATTGAAGTTGCGCAAAGAAAGGAAATGAAAAATAAAANAATAATTGTAGTNATTCCTTCNTTTGCAGAACGNTATTTNTCAACTNCATTATTTANTTAANTNNTNTGNTAANAANANTAAGTGAAAAAGANATTCAAAGATACGCTCANCANATTATNCTAAAAAATATAGGNATTNATGGACAANAAAAATTATTNANATCTAAAGTTTTTATTTTAGGNATGGGAGGNTTAGGTTCNCCTGTTTCNATGTATNTNNCNTCNGCNGGCATNGGATACTNTNGGNATTGCAGATTTTGATAATGTTGANNTTTCAAATNTNCAAAGACANNTNCTTTTNGANCAAAAAAGTATTNATAAATCTAAAGTAGAANTTGCAAAAAAAAAATTATTATTAATGAACCCAAAATTAAAAATTAATATTTATAAAAAGAAAATAACAAAAAAAAATGTTGGTANAATTATAAAAAAATATGACNTANTTGTTGACGGATCTGATAATTTTCAAACCAAGTACTTAATTAATGATAGTTGTGTTAAAAATAAAAAAACATTAGTANCAGCTGCTCTGAGAGGATTTGAAGCTCAAATAACAACTATCAAAGGATGGGTTAACTCAAAAAATAATCCTTGCTATAGATGCATGTTTCCTCAACTAAATAGAAATAATCGTAAGGAAGATTACCAAGATTGTGGCATTGTAGGAGGAATTGCAGGAATAGCTGGGTCATTGCAATCTGTAGAAGTTATAAAAAATATTCTCGGAATAGGAAAAAATTTGGTTGGAGAATTAATTATTGTAGATTTACTATTTAACAGGTTTAAAAAAATAAAATTTAAAAAAGATAAAAAATGTACCATATGTAATTAATATGAAAAAAATATTTTTTATACTTCTTCTTTTAATTATTCCAATAAATCTTTATTCAAGAGATTTTACATTTACTCCAAAATATGCCTCTATAAAAAAAGAAAAAGCATATTCTAGACATAACGCAAGCTTTGATGCACCACTTGAGTGGATTTATCAAAAAAAATATTTACCTATTTTAATAATAAGAGAACGTGATAATTGGAGAGAAATAAGAGATATAGATGGTGCTCAAACTTGGATGCATGTAAGTATGATTTCAAATAAAAAAACTTTTATAAATAACACAGAACAAAATTTACTAAAATACAAAGATAATAATAATATTGTGAATGCAGTTGTAAGAAAGGGTGTTGTGGGAAGAATTATAAATTGTGATGAAATATTTTGTAAAGTAAAAATTAAAACTTATAGAGGNTGGGTTANAAAAAAAAATTTNTGGGGAATAAAAAAAAATTAATTCTTTGTATTTAAATTAATTGTAATTTCAATATTATCTATCTTTGTTCCTTTTGGTGGTTTTGGTAATTTATTAATTTTAATTCTTNCATAAGGNATATCNGTTAATTTTCCAGNTTTTGGATTAAAAAAATGATAATGATTTTTCATATTTGTACAAAAAATTGTTTTACCTTCTTTAANTGCNATAAGTTTAAGGATTTTTTTTTCAACGAAACTATGAAGTGTNTTATAGATAGTAGCTAAAGAAANATTTTTTTTTTTTAATTTCATTTCATCATACAAATCTTCNGCAGTAAAATGNNTNTCTTTTCCGTTTAAAAGTTGTTTTANAACTAAATTTCTTTGTGTTGTTNGTTTTAAACCATTATCCTTTAAAAAGNATATAANCTTNTTTTTGTTATNAANCATATAAATTTAAATTATGTNANTTAANNCTATTTTTCAAGCTTTTNCANGTGGTTTTANCATACCTATAACATTNTAACCGGCATCAACATAATGTATNTCACCTGTAACTCCACTGGANTGTTTNCTTAATAAATAACTACTTGAACCTGANAGATCTTTAAAATNTATGCTTTTNCCTAATGGNCTATTTTTTTCTGTCCAATTATATATATACCTAGCATCTTTAATAGCNGCTCCGGATAATGTTCTCATTGGTCCTAGAGAAATTCCATTAACTCTAATTTTTTTATCTCCTAGATCTACTGCTAGATATTTTACACTCGTTTCAAGCGCGGCTTTCGCTATGCCCATTACATTATAATTAGGAATTACTTTTTGAGATCCAAAATATGATAAAGTTAGTAATGATCCATTATCATTAATTATATCTGAAAACTTTTGTGCTATTTCAGTAAACGAATAACAAGAAATTAGCATTGTATTTAAAAAATTCTCTTTAGAGGTATATAAATATTCTCCCGATAATTCATTTTTATCTGAATAAGCAATCGAATGAACAATAAAATCTATATGGCCCCATTCATTCTTTATTTTTTGATACACACTATCAATATCTTTTGAGTCAGAAACATCACATTTTAGAATATGGTTTACATTTTTTGACTTACATAAACTTTCTACTCTTTTTTTTAATAAATCATTTTGGTAAGTAATACATAGCTCTGCTCCTTTTTCTAATAAACCCTCAGCTATACCCCAAGCACATGAGTGGTCATTTGCAACTCCAAATATAATTCCTTTTTTACCTTCAAATTCATTTTGAATATTAACTTTTTTTTCAACAAAGTTATTTTTTTCTTCACTGTCAAATTTTTTAAAAACTAAAGAAGCGTTGGTACCTCCAAAACCAAAACTATTACTTAGCAATGAATTAAAATCACAATCTTTTTTTGTTTCCAATACTATAGGCAAGCCTTCTACTTCAGAATCTAAATTTTCAATATTTGCAGATTTAGTAATAAAATTATTACTCATCATTAAAATTGAATAGATTGCTTCTTGCACGCCTGTACCTCCTAGTGAATGTCCTGTTAATGATTTTGTTGAACTAAAAGGTGGCATATCTTTTTTGAATAATTCTTTCATTGCTTCAATTTCTTTAATATCACCAATTGGTGTACTTGTTCCGTGTGTATTAATATAATCAATTTTTAAATTTAAATTATTTAACGATTGTTTCATACATCGTACAGCGCCTTCACCTGAAGGTTGTACCATGTCATATCCATCTGAATTCGCTCCATAGCCCACAATCTCAGCATAAATTTTTGCAGATCGTTTAAGAGCACTTTCCAACTCTTCCAATACCACAACTCCTGCTCCTCCTGAAATAATAAATCCATCTCTATCTTTATCATATGCACGCGATGATTTTTCAGGTTCTGAATTATATTTTGATGATAAAGCCCCCATAGCATCAAATAATACAGATAAAGTTGGATCTAATTCTTCACCACCACCTGCAAAAATTATTTTTTGTTTTCCAATTTGAATAAGCTCATAAGCATTGCCAATGCAATGCGCGCTTGTAGAACAAGCTGAGCTAATTGAATAATTTACACCCTTAATTTTAAAGGTTGTTGCTAAAGTTGCAGAATTAGTACTACTCATTGCTCTAGGTACCCTAAAAGGACCTACTTTTTTACTACTTTTTTCTTTTTTTAAAATTTCTGCTGCTTCAACTATATTTTTTGTTGATGGACCACCCGAACCCATAATTATTCCTGTATCAACATTTGAAACTTTTTCCTCAGATAAATTTGCATCTTTAATTGCATCCTCCATTGCAATATGATTAAAAGCTGCTCCATCTCCCATAAACCTTAATACTCTACGATCTATTTTTTCTTCTAAATTAATTTCAGGCTTACCGTAAACATGGCTTTTAAACCCAAGTTCTTCCTGTTCCTTACTAAAAGTTATTCCTGATTTAGCTTTATAAAGTGAATCCGTTACATCTTTAATGGTATTTCCAATGCATGAAACTATTCCAATCCCAGTTACAACTACTCTTTTCAATTGCGAACCTCGACTTTATTTTTCTGATTTAAAAAGACCCACTTTAAGATCTTTTGCGCTATAAATATTTTTTCCATCTACAGACATAATGCCATCNGCAANTGCAAGNGCTAGTCTTTTNATAATTACTNTTTTTATNTGAAGTGTATATTTTANTTTTTTTGCAAATTCTANNACTTCTCCTGAAAATTTAACTTNTCCNACNCCTAGTGCTCTTCCTTTTCCNTGTGCTCCNAGCCAACCTAAAAAAAANCCNACTAANTGCCATANTGCATCTAGTCCNAAACAACCAGGCATTACAGGATCTTTTTTAAAATGACANTCAAAAAACCANAATTNAGGTTTAATATCTAATTCTGCGATAATTTCGCCTTTATTATACATCCCTCCATCTTTTGTAATTTTTACAATTCTATCCATCATTAACATAGGAGGAAGTGGTAATTTTGCATTTCCTTCTCCAAAAAGTTTTCCTTTTGCACATTCAATTAATTCTTTATATGAATAATTATTTTTTTGCACTTTAGGCCCTATTGAAATTCTTCTCTGTCTTTTGTTTGAGATCTTTCTTTTGTTTGAGATCTTTCATACTTAATTTAATTTTTCCTCTATTATCAAATCCTATAACTTTTACTGTAACTTTATCTCCTTCTTTGACAACATCTGTTGTTCTTGCAACTCTTTTATCCGATAATTCAGATATATGAACCAATCCATCTTTTGAACCCATAAAATTAACAAATGCACCAAAATCCATAATTTTCACAACAGTTCCAGTATAAATTTCATTTAATTCTGGTTCTGCAGTAATATTTTCAATTTTTTCTAAAGCCAGCTTTCCACCTTCTGCATCAGTAGATGCTATTTTTATAGTACCATCATCTTCTATGTCAATCTTAGCTCCTGTTTCTTCAGTTATAGATTTTATAACTTTTCCACCAGATCCAATCACATCTTTAATTTTCGATGGGTCTATTTTTATAACTTCTATTTGTGGAGCATTGCTATTTAATTCTTTACGCGATGAAGTAATTGCTTTATCCATTTCTGATAAAATTTTAATTCTTCCATCTAAAGCTTGTGCAAGCGCTTTTTCCATAATTTCTTTAGTTATACTTGTGATTTTTATATCCATTTGAAGTGCAGTAATTCCATCTTTTGTTCCAGCAACTTTAAAATCCATATCACCCAAATGATCTTCATCCCCCAATATATCTGAAAGAATAGCATAATCCTCTTTTTCTTTAATTAATCCCATTGCAATTCCTGCTATAGGTTTTTCTAATGGAACTCCTGCATCCATTAATGATAATGAAGTTCCGCAAACAGTTGCCATAGATGAAGATCCATTGGATTCTGTAATTTCAGAAACCACTCTAATTGTATAAGGAAATTTATCTTTAATAGGCATAAGGGGTTTAATTGCTCTCCATGCTAATTTGCCATGACCAATCTCACGTCTACCAGGTGGTCTAAGCATACTAGCTTCACCAACAGAATATGGTGGAAAATTATAATGCAACATAAATCTTTCTTTATACTCTCCTTCTAAATTATCTATTATTTGTTCATCTAAACCTGTTCCTAACGTAGTTACAACTAATGCCTGAGTTTCGCCTCTTGTAAAAAGTGAACTTCCATGAACTCTACTAAGTATACCAACTTCAGCTTTAATTGGTCTAACAGTCTTAGTATCTCTTTCATCAATCCTTTTTCCAGTCTTTAAAATACTAGATCTAACTAATTCTTTTTCTACTTTTTTTGTTGCAGAAGAAACTAAATTTTCTGTAATTTCTTCATTATCTTCTTTAACAAATTCATCGATAATATTTTTTCTAATTTCAGATAGTGTCTCTGATCTAATTGATTTATCTTTTTCTTTATAAGCTTTAACAAATTTATCTTTATATTTTTTTTCAATATTATTAAATAAATGTTTTAAATTTTTATCTACATTTTCATCTTTATATTTTATTTCAGATACTTTTTTACCTTTTGCAAAAGTTTCAATAAATTTTATTACATCTTGAAATTCTTTATGTGCAAACATGACTGCATCTAGCATTGTTTTTTCTGACAACTCCTTTACTTCTGATTCAACCATTAATACCCCATCCTTTGTACCTGCAACAATTAATTCTAAATCTGAATTTTCAAGTTGTGAATTAGACGGATTCAATACAAATTTTTTATCAATATAACCTACTTTAGCTGCAGAAACTGTTGATTGGACTGGTGCTCCTGCTAATGCTAATGCGGCAGAAGCGCCTACGAAAGCAACTATATCTGGACTAGCTTCTTTGTCTAAATTTAATAAAGTACAAATAATTTGTATTTCATTAAAATAATTTTCAGGAAATAAAGGTCTGATGGGTCTATCTATTAATCTTGATATTAAAGTTTCTTTGTCTGATGGTCTTGCTTCTCTTTTAAAAAAGCCACCTGGTATTTTTCCAGCTGCAAATGTTTTTTCTTGATAACTCACAGTTAATGGTAGAAAATCAACCCCTTCCTTAGGTTCTTTAGAAGTAACAACAGTACATAATACTGTAGTTTCNCCATATGTAGCTAAAACTGCCCCATTAGCCTGTCTTGCAATTCTACCTGTTTCGAGGATTAACTTTTTTCCACCCCATTGAATTTCTTTTTTTATAATGTTAAACACTAATATTATTTACGTAAGTTGAGTTTTTTTATTATTTCTTCATACCTTTTTAAATTTTTTTTTTTTAAATACGATATCAATCTTCTTCGTTTACTAATTAACTTAATCATACCTTCTCTTGAGTGATTATCTTTTTTATTTTTTTTAAAATGTTCAGTTAAAGAATTTATTCTTATTGTTAATAATGCTATTTGAACTTCAGAAGATCCCGTATCTTTTGTTTTTTTCTGAAATTTACTTATAACTTTATCTTTAGTTAAATTATTTTCCAACATATTTAATTTTATTTAAAACAGAATATATAGGTAAAAAAAAATTTTTCCAATCATTCTTTTCATATAATTTCAAAAANTCTTTAATGGAGATAGNNTTTTTTATATTGAAAGGTTCAGATTCAATTCTTTTTAATTTAATTACATGACCATCTAAATTTAATTTTTTACAAATATCTCTAACTAAACTTCTTACATAAAAACCTTTTCCACATTCGATTTCAAAACTTGTAAAATTAATTTTATTTTTTATATTTTTCTCAACTATTCTGATATTTTTCAGAAAAACTTTCCGAGATTTTAAAGTAAATTTTTTACCTTTCCTTGCCAAATTATAAGCTCTTTTACCGTTAACTTTTATCGCAGAAAATTTTGGTGGAACTTGATTTTTTTCACCAATTAAATTTTTTAAAATAGATTCTAATTTAATTTTATCAAATTTTTTATTTGATTTTGAAGTAATTTTTCCTTCAGCGTCTTGTGTATCAGTTGAAATTCCCCATTTAATAGTAAAACTATATTTTTTCATACCATCCATTATATATTTTACTGTTTTTGTTGCTTTTCCTATTGCAAGAGCTAAAACNCCAGTTGCTAAAGGATCTAAAGTACCAGCGTGGCCTATTTTTTTTACATTTAAAGTTTTCTTTATAATGTCAACAACTTGTCTAGAGGTCATTCCTAAATCTTTATTAATAATTAACCACCCATTTAAATTATTTTTTATTGAATTCATAACTATAAGTCTTTAAGAACTTTNGGTTCTTTTAAAATTTTTTCTATTTTATTGGCATATTCAAAAGTATTATCGAATGAAAAAGTTAAATCTGGCACAAATCTTAAATTTAATTTTTTAGCAATTTCTTTTTTAAAAATAAATTTTTTTTCATTTAAATATTTAATAAAATTTTTTTTCTTATCTCTAGAAATTACAAAAACATGAGCTTTTTTTAAATTTGGACTAATATTTACTTCGGTAACTGTAATGGGTATTTCTCTTACTTTTTNATTTTGAAAATNACCCATTATAATAATCTCTGAAATTAANTGTTTTAATTGTTGTNCAACTCTTAGTTGTCTCTGTGATTTTATATTTTTTTTCATTAAAAANTNTAAAATATNGATTATAANCTTCTTTTATGCTCTTCTATGNTATAAGATTCTAGAATATCATTTTGTTTTATATCTTGAAAATTTTCTAAAACCATCCCACATTCATTTCCTTCTTTTACTTCAGCAGNCTCTTCTTTAAATTTTTNTAAACTATTTAATTTTCCNTCATAAANTAATTTATTATCTCTTAACAATCTTATATTAGCTTTTTTATCAATNTTTCCTTCAATTACTTCACAACCAGCAATTTTTCCAATTTTAGACATTTTAAATATTTCTTTAATTTTAGCCTTACCATTTAAAACTTCTTTTTTATCAGGAACTAAAAGTCCGCTCATACTATCCTTTATATAATCCAGTAATTCATATATAACTGTAAAAAATTTAATTTCTATTTTATCTCTTTTTGCTAGATCTCTCGCTAAATTATTTGGTTTAACATTAAATCCAATAGTTAAAACGGAACTTTCTGAAGCTACAGCAAGAGCAACATCTGACTGATTAATTTCACCCACTCCTTTATGTANAATCTTAATCTTTATTTCATCATTTTTAAATTTTTCAATACCATTTATAATTGCTTCCANNGATCCNTGNACNTCTGANTTTAAAANTAATCCTAATTCTTTAATTTTTTCATTACTTTTATCACTTAGTTGCTTTTCTAAATTTTCTTTTGTTAACGGTTCAATTACTCTAATCTTTGATTTATTCAATCTATAACTCGCTATCTCTTTTGCTTTTGTTTCATTTTCAACAACTTTAAAATCATCCCCTGCATCTGGTGTTCCGGTTATACCTATTATCTCAACAGGTACTGATGGTTTTGCTTCAATTATTTTTTTACCCATATCATCGTTCATTGCTCTTATTTTTCCATAGGCAGGTCCCGCTACAAATATATCTCCAACTTTTAATGATCCTTCTTGAATTAAAACAGTTGCTGTAGATCCTTTTCCTTGCTGAACTTTTGATTCAACAATAGCGCCGTTTGCTTTTTTTGATGGATTAGCTTTCAAATTTAAGATTTCTGCTTGTAATAAAATTACTTCTTCAAGCTTATCCAGATTTTTTTTTAATTTTGCTGAAACCTCTACAAATAAATTTTTTCCCCCCATTTCCTCAGAAAGTATTTCATGTTCCATTAATTGATTTTTTACATTTTCAGGATTCGCTTCACTTAAATCTATTTTATTTATACATACAATAATTGGTACATCTGCAGCTTTAGCGTGNTTGATAGCTTCTATNGTTGTTTCTTTTACCCCATCATCCGCAGCTACAACTAAAACAACAATATCTGTAACTTTTGCTCCACGTGCTCTCATTGTTGTAAATGCTTCATGACCAGGAGTATCGAAAAAAGTTATAAATTTTTTTGATTTAGTAATAATTCTATATGCGCCGATATGTTGTGTAATTCCACCATGTTCTTTTGAAACTATACTGCTAGATCTAAATGCATCTAATAAAGTTGTTTTACCATGATCTACGTGCCCCATAATTGTAACTATTGGCGCTCTTTCAATTAAATCTTCTTCCTTGTCAACTTCCTTTTTTAATTCTATTTCTAATTCATTTTCATCAACCCTATTAACCTTGTGCCCAAATTCCTGTGCTATAATTTCAGCAGTATCAGCGTCAATATTTTGATTGATAGTTGCCATTATCCCATTTTTCATTAAAGTTTTTATTACATCTGAAGATTTTTCAGCCATTCTTTTTGCCAGTTCTTGAACTGAAATTATTTCAGGAATCTTTACTTCTTTTATAATTTTTTTCTTTTCATCGTTTGTTCGATTTAAATTGTCATTTATTTTTTCTTTATCCCTAATAATTTTATTCTTAAAAGATTGATGAAACTTTTTATTAATAGTTAATTTTTTTCTAGGTTGATTAGAAATTTTTGACTTACTTTTTATTTTATTACCTAAAATATCTTTTTCTTTATTTTTCTTTTTTTTTTGTACTACTTCTACAGTTACAGTTTTAGATTTACCATAGGAAAAAGTTTGTTTAATTGTGGTTGTTGTTGTATTTTTATCTTTCATAAAATTATTTAATAAAAATTGTTAATTTTTTTTTTTATCTTCTTTAAACCAATTTTCTCTTGATTTCATTATTATCTCATCCGCGTCTTTTCTCTTTAACTTATTATCGAAAATTTCAATCAATTCATCACTTGATAAATCAGCTAATTGGTCCAAATTTTTAATATTATTTTCTCCTAATTTTATTAAATCTGTTAAATTAAATTTTTTTATATCTTCTAAATCTTTAGAAATATTTAATTCTGTTTTTTTTTTCTTTAATTCTTTATTTTTTTTACTCATATTTTGCATAGCTCTTTCTTGAAGATCTTTTATGATATTTTCATCAAATCCTTCAATTGCTTTAAAATCTGTATCATCTGAGTTTGCTATTTCCTCTATTGATGCAAAGCCTTCTGTTGCCAATAAATGAGCTATAACTTCATCTACATTTAATTCGCTCATAAATGTTTCGGAAATGTTTTTAACGTCTTCGTTTCTTTTATTTTTTTCATCTTTTTCATCAATTATATCTATTTCACAATTTGTTAAGATAGAAGATAATCTAACATTTTGACCTCTTCTACCAATTGCAAGACTTAGCTGATCCTCAGGAATAATTACTTTAATTTTGTCTGATTCTTCTTCAAAAATAACTTTACTAATTTGAGCTGGAGCTAAAGAGTTTACTATATAAGTAGCTTTATCTTCAGACCAAGTAACTATATCTATTTTTTCTCCCTGTAATTCAGTTACTACAGCTTGAACTCTTGAACCTCTCATTCCTACACAAGCTCCGACAGGATCAATTGTTGCATCTGTGGAATAAACTGCTATTTTTGCTCTTGAGCCAGGATCTCTAGCTACAGATTTAATTTCAATAACGCCGTCATTAATTTCAGGCACTTCTTGTTTAAATAAATTAGCTAAAAATTGTGGATGTGTTCTAGATAAAAAAATTTGCGGACCTTTTGTGTCTTGATTAACGTTATATAAATAGGCTTTAACCCTATCTCCTCTTCTTAAATTTTCTCGAGGAATCATTTCATCTTTTTTTATTACTGCCTCAGCATTACTTAGATCAATAACTATGTTGCCAAACTCCATTCTTTTAACTATTCCACTAATAGTTTCTCCAATTTTATCCTTGTATAATCCGTAATTTTTAACTGACTCAGCTTCCTTAATATTTTGAACTAAAACTTGTTTTGCCATTTGAGCAGAAATTCTACCAATATCTATATCGGGTAATTGCTCAATAATGAATTCACCAATTTTTATATCTTTTCTTTTTTTTTTTGCATCTTTTAAACTTATTTCAATTAAAAGATCTTCTACATCTTTTTTTACTTCTTGATATCTTGCTAAACTAATTTTTCCTGTTTTCCTATCAATACTACCTCTAATATCATAATCATTGCCGTATTTAACTTTGCCAGCCTTTGATATTGCTTTTTCGATTGCTTGAAAAACAGATTCTTTTTCTATACCTTTTTCTTCTGCAATACTTTCTGCTGTTTGAATTAATTCTACATTTTCTAATAACATTTCAATAACCAAAAAAAAATGGGCTCAAAGCCCATTTAAAAATACTAATGAATATATATACTATTTATAATCTAATGTTTTGAAAGTTATTGTTCAACATATTTTTTTAAATTTTAAAAAATATTTTTTATTACTTTTTATAATTCCTTTTCTTTCATATTTACTTTCGATTAATTCCTTTGGTCTTTTATAACAATTTGCAATTTTCTTATTAACCCACAAAAAATTTTTATTCAAAAAAAATTTAAATAAAATTAGATTTAAGTAATCTGTTGAATCGGTAGATATAAAAATTAACCCATTTTTTTTTAAAATTTCATGAATTTTTTCTAATAAAATTTCTGATATTAATCTTCTTTTAAAATGTTTTTTTTTTGGCCATGGGTCAGGATAAAGTATAAAAACTTTCTGAAATGAATTTTTTTCTAAATTATCAAATAAAGAAAAAATATTCTTTGGATATATATAAATATTTTTTAAATTTTCAATTTCAATTTTTTCAACTAAATTTGCTATTCCAGGTTCATATACTTCACATCCAATAAATGATGTATCAGAATTATTTTTAGATAAATGTATTAAATTTTCTCCATATCCAAAACCTATTTCTAAAAATTTTTTATTATTAATAATTTTTTTTTNAAATAGAAATTTTTGTAATGTAANTTNTAGTAATTTTTTTTGTTTTTTACTTAAAGGACGTCTTANNNTTTTTTTATAAAATAAAGGCAAAAATTTTTTTTTAGNNTTTTTCAAATATNCTTTTTAAAGATTCAANTAANTCAGTTTTTTCCCAAGAAAATTCCCCATTACTTCCAGGTTCTCTTCCAAAATGTCCGTAGGCTGCAGTTTTGCTATAAATTGGCCTGTTTAATAATAATTTATTTTTTATCCCATAAGGAGATAAATCAATAATTTGAGAAATTTTATTTGAAATTTCATTTCCCTGTATTTTACTTCCACCATGTGTATCAATATAAATTGAAATTGGTTTGGCAATTCCTATTGCATAGGAAAGCTGAATAGTACATTTATCTGCAAGTTTTGCAGCAACAATATTTTTTGCTAAATATCTAGCAGCATAAGCAGCTGATCTATCAACCTTACTTGGGTCTTTTCCTGAAAAAGCTCCTCCCCCATGCGGGGCCGCTCCACCATATGTATCAACTATTATTTTTCTTCCTGTTAATCCAGAATCACCAACTGGGCCACCAATAACAAATCTTCCTGTAGGATTTACAAAAAAATTTTTTTCATCACACATCCATCCTTTAGGTAGCGAATCAATTACATATGGTCTAACAATTTCCCTAACATCTTCNTGTTTTAAGCTTGGATCATGTTGNNTAGATACAACGATAGCACTTGCTCTATAAGGTTTACCATTTTTGTAATCCAAACTTACTTGACTCTTAGAATCTGGAAGTAGTAATTTGTTATCACCATTATGTCTTGACTTTGCAAGAGATTCCAAAATTAAATGAGAATAATAAATAGGAGCAGGCATTAATTCTTTTGTTTCATTGCACGCGTAACCAAACATAATGCCTTGATCGCCGGCGCCTTGTTCTTTCTCATTTTTTTTATTTACTCCCACAGCAATATCTTTTGATTGTTGGTGAAGATTATTTTCAATTGACACAGTTTTCCAATTAAAACCTTCTTGATCATAACCAATTTTTTTTATTGTATTTCTCACTAAATCTTCAATAGGTGTTTCTTTAAATACATCTGGGCCATTAACTTCTCCACTAATAATAACTTTATTAGTTGTAACCATTGTTTCTGCAGCTACTCTGGAATTTGGATCTTTTGATAAAAAAAGATCAACGATGTTATCAGAAATTAAATCACAAACCTTGTCTGGATGACCTTCTGATACTGATTCACTTGTAAAAGTATATTTTTCCAATTTTTTATTTTCTTTTGTGAAGTTGATATTTTAAAATACTAAATATAAAAAACAAAATTATTAATGAAATAATAATTAAATTATTTTTATATTTACTAAAGATAGTTTTTATAACTTTATTATTTTTTTTTGCAATGAATACTTTTGTATCAAAATACCCTGATAAATTTAAAGGTAATTTTTGTAATATTCTACCAAAAGGATCTATTGAAACTGAAATTCCTGTATTTGCCACTCTAATTAAATGTTTACCTTCTTCAATAGCTCTAAATTTAGTATTAATAAAATGTTGGTGTGGTCCTATAGTATTACCAAACCAAGCATCATTTGTAAAATTTACTATTAATATTACCTCATTTTTATCTTTTATGAACTTTCCTGGAAATATTGATTCATAACAAATTAACGGTTTAAATTTTGGCAAATGTTTATATTCAATTTTTTTTTGACTATTTTCTCCTTTTTCTATATTAAAAAAATTAAATCCAATATTATTTAAAAAATAGCTAAATGGAATATATTCACCAAAAGGTACCAAATGGACTTTATCATATACAAAATTTGCTGATAAATTTTTGTCTATAATTGATAAGCTGTTATAGTAAATATTTTTTTTTTCCTTTCTAAAAATTCCGGTAATAACATATTCTTTTTCTTTTAAATTAATATTCAACTTTTTAAAAATAGGATAAGAATTAAGATGATTAATATTCAACACTGCAGTTTCTGGCCAAAGAATAATTAAGTTTTCAGAAGCGTTTATTAAATCTTCTTTATTTTTAAAACTTAATTCTACTAATTTTTTATAATTAGCTTCTAACTTAGAAAAATCTAATTTATCATTTTGATTTATATTAGGTTGAACAATTCTAAATATATTAGGCTTATATATAATTAAATCTAAATTCTTTAATCTATTTATCCCATAAAAAGTTATGAAAATAAATATGACAAATGAAGAAAAAAATAAAAAAAATTCCTTTTTTTTATTAAAATTTAAAACAAAAACACTTAACGATAAAACTAAATAAATTATAAAAAAAGTTAATCCATATACTCCTACTACAGAACAAATTTGTATTATAATATTATATTCTGAAAAAGTATGAGCTAGTAAATTCCAAGGGAAACCTGTTAATAAATACCCTCTTAAAATTTCACTAAAAGTCCAAAAAATTGAAAAGAAAACAATATTAAAAATTAAATTTGTTTTAAACTTATAGTTTAAAAAAGTTACAAAACCAATAAAAAGAGCTAAAAAACAAGAAAAAGAAAAAAGACAAAAAGGTAAAAGATATATATATATTCCTGATCTTATTAAAAAAGAATTAAAAATCCAATATAAGCCAAATAAAAAAAATGATAGACCAAAAAACCAACCAATTAAAAAGGCNTCTTTATTAGATTTTGCATAATAACTTTGTAAAAATATAAAAGTTAAGGAAGGAAAAAGTAAAGGCCAAAAATTAAAAGGAGGAAAACATATAACTAAAGCAATTCCAAAAAAAAAAGAATAAAAATATTTTAAAGTCTTTTTTATGTTATTTTTAAAAAAAAAAATATCTTTGTTCACAATTGATAAACTAAAAAAATTTAATTATTCGAATGTATGATTTCTAACNAGTATTGTTCTTATTCTCCTTGAGTCAGCATCTAATATTTCAAANTCACATCCATTAGAATGCTGTATAATTTCTCCTTTTAATGGAACTCTTCCAAAAATATGGAAAACTAATCCTCCCATAGTATCAATATCACTTATATCTTCCTTATTGGAAAAGATATTTCCATATTTTTTTTCAAAATCCTTGATTAACATTCTTGCGCTAATTTTTGAACTTCCATCATTTTTAATTATTCCATCAATATTATTTTTATTTTCCTTTTGAGCTTCATGTTCATCTTTAATTTCACCAACAATTTCTTCAACTAGATCTTCTATTGTTACTAAACCATCTACTCCTCCATGTTCGTCTACAATAATTGCCATATGTATATGTGAAGTTCTCATTTTTAATAATAAATCCAAAACATTCATGGAATCAGGGGCAAATAATATTTGTCTTACTAATTTTTTAATATTTCTAATTTTTTTATTTTTCCAGCATGAAATTACATCTTTTATATGGATCATCCCAACAATATTATCTCTACTTTTATCAAATACAGGGTACCTCGAATGACTTGTTCTTCCAATAATTTTAACAAGTTTATTAATACTTGCGTTTGTATCAACAGATATAATATCAGTTCTAGGTATCATAATACCATTCACTAATTTCTCTGGTAATTGAAAAACATTAGAAATAATTTTTTCTTCATTAATTTTTAGTGGTTTTTCTTCTTTAAGTCTTTTATTTAATAAATTTTCAATACTATTTTTAAGCTTATTATTTTCTTTTTTCTTTAAAAAAAATTTTAATTTATTAATAAATTTATTATTCAATCGAAATTTTAAAAAAATTAATAATAATTAAGGTTAAGTGAATTTAATATTTTTGATTCAATATTTACCATCTTTTTTTCATCTTTTTTTGTTTTGTGATCATAACCTAATAAATGTAATGTACCATGAACTATCAAATGACCGATTCTATCTTTATTGCTTATTTTAAAGTCCTCTGCTTCTTTCTTACACGTTTCATAAGATAAAAAAACTTCTCCTAAAAAATTATCTTTATTATTAAAAAAATTTTTATTCGGAAATGATAACACGTTTGTTGTTTTTTTCTTATTTAAAAAATCAGTATTTAATTTTTTTAAAAATTTATCGTCGGCCAAAATAAAATTAATGTTTGTTTTTAAATTTTTAAATTTTTTAAATTTTGGTTGTAAAAAACATTCGTTTATAGTTATTTGTGATAAGTGATATATAAAATTATCAATATTTTTTTTTGATTTAAATATTTTTTTATTCAACCATTTCTTACTTTCAAAAAAAATATTTATTTTATGTTCAAAATTCATTTATTGTATGCTTTGACTATTTTTTGTACTAATGAATGCCTTACAACATCTTTATCTGAAAGATAGACAAAAGAAATATCCTTAATTTTTTTTAAATTATTAATTGCATCTTTTAAACCACTCTTACTTTTGGATGGTAAGTCTGTTTGAGTTATATCACCTGTTATAACCATTTTTGATTGTTCCCCAAATCTAGTTAAAAACATTTTCATTTGAATTGGAGAAGTATTTTGTGCTTCATCTAAGATTATATAAGAATTATTTAATGTTCTACCTCTTAAATATGCAATAGGGGCTATTTCAATTTTTTGATTTTCAATTAATTTTGTAACCTTGTCTTTAGGAAGATTTTCGTCAAATGAATCATATATGGGCCTTAAATAAGGATCAATTTTTTCTTTTAAATCTCCAGGTAAAAAGCCAAGCCTCTCTCCTGCTTCAACAGCGGGACGAGTAACCACGATTTTTTCAACTTCTTTATTTTTTAGTGAGGAAACTGCACTTGCAACTGCCTGATAGGTTTTGCCTGTACCTGCAGGGCCTACCGCAAATACTATGTCACTTTTTAATACTGCATCTAAATATAATTTTTGTCCTTTTGTCTTTGCAAAGACAGGTCCTTTGTGAGAATGAAGTACAATGGGATCATTATCTATTGAAATTTCTTTATTATTTAAATTATTAAATGATAGAAGATCACTAACATCATCAATCGTTAGACTCCCCTGTTTATTTATTAATGTGAGCATGTTTCTGACAACTAGTTCAATATGGCTAACCTCATCCTTGGACCCATCGACATTCATATCACTTCCTCTAACAATAATCTTAGAATTAAAATGATTTTCCAATAGTTTAATATTTTCATCATTTAAACCAACAAATAGTATCGGATCAACACCACCTATATCAATTTTCTTTTTCATGAATTAATTATATATTGGAATTTGAGTCCTAAAAAGAGCATCGGGATTAATAGAAACAATAAATATTATATAAATAACATACATTAGAGCGGAAGTTACAGAGTTTGTGCCTATTTACAAATTATTTCTTATCGGGTTTTATATCGAGTCCTAGCTCATCTAATTGCTGCTTAT
>PARY01000009.1 GCA_002711715.1 Pelagibacteraceae bacterium
CTAAAACATTTTTATATTATTTTCATGAAAGAGGATGGAATTATATTTTGTGGGGAAAAGANAAAAATGGATCTAAAAAATTGAAAAATTTAAAAAAATTTATATTTAATACAAATAAACGAAAATAATAAGGAAAAGATATGATAATTTTAGAAAACGAAAAAAGCTTTATAAATAATAAAATTGGAAAAAAAGGTTTATTAAAAAACAAAAAAATAAACTTTTTACCTAAAAAAATATTAGTTATGGGCTTACCAGGCTCTGGAAAAACACGTTTGTCAAAAGAGTTAAAAAAAATAATACCAATTATTCATCTCAATGCAGATGAAATAAGAAAACATTTCAACGATTGGGACTTTTCTAAAGAAGGACGCATTAGACAAGCTGATAGAATGAAAAGGTTTTCTGATTATATTTATTTAGAAAAAATTAGCGCTCTTGCTGATTTTGTTTGCCCTTTAGTTGAAACAAGAAAAATACTAAATCCGGATATTATTGTTTGGATGGATACAGAAAAAAAAGGCAGATTTGAAAATACAAATAAAATTTTCCAAAAACCCAAAAAATTTCATTTTAGGATTACATCAAAAAATGCTAAATATTGGGCTAATTATATAAAAGAAAGGATAATTAATAATGACTATTAACTGGAAAAACCCCACTGCACAAATGTTAGGTAGATTTCAACCTTTTCATGATGGACATAAAACTTTGTTTAAAGAAATTTTAAAAAAAACAGGGCAAGTTATTATAATGATAAGAGATACAAGTGGAACGGATGATTCAAATCCTTTTGATTTTGATACCGTAAAAAAAAATATTGAAAGTAATTTAACGGAATATGAAGGAAAATTTGAAGTTATTAAAGTACCAAATATTACAAATATTTGTTACGGAAGAGGAGTCGGGTACGAAATAGAGCAAATTTCATTGTCTAAAGAAATAGAAGAGATATCTGCTACCAAAATTAGAAAAAAAATGAAAATTTAATTTTTTTTATTTAACTACAGAACTAACTTCATCTAATGGTTCTTTTTTTTTTTCAATTTTTTCTTTTATTTTTTCTTCTTTTTTAACTTTATTTTTTGCAGTTATTTCTTTTTCTATTTCTTTTTTTTTACTTTTTTTCATTTCTTTATTGTCTTCTTGACTTCCTAATTTCGGTAGATCATCGTATATGATCGTGGATTTATTTTCTTTTTTATTTAATTCTAATGTTTTTAGAATAAAAAAAGGAGGCGCAATATTGTTATCTTTAATTAAAAGGATTTTAGTTTTTAATTTTTTTTCGATATCTTTTATAAAGCTTTGATGATTTGTAACAATATATTCATGTAACGTTTCATATAAATGCAGACCAAGCTCTTTTATTTTTTTTTCTAATTTTAAATATTTTAATTTTCTTAATATCTTAGAAACAGAAGATGTGGTTGATCTTATAGTACATCTAATACCAGAAATTACACCTTCCTCCATAGTCGTTTCTTCTAAACTAGGCCCAATTCTTTGTCTTGATAATTCTAATAAACCAAACTTACTTAATCTTGATATTTGACATTTTGCTCTATCATATCTAAGAGTTTCTTTTAATCTTCTTTCAACAATAATTTTGTTTCTTACGTATCCCATATCTATGAAATCAACAACAATTAATCCCGCTATATTTCTTATTCTTATTTGTTTACAAATTTCATCTACTGCTTCTATATTTGTTTTTAAAGCTGTTTCCTCAACATTCCTTTCTTTTGTTGATTGCCCAGAATTTATATCAATAGCTGTCAATGCCTCAGTAGAATTAATTACGATATATCCGCCTGATCTTAACTTAACTTTTGTATCATAAATTGAATCTATTTTTTTTTCTAAATCATAATATTCCATAATTGATAATTTTGTGTTTTTGTATTCTTTTAATTTTCTTTCTTGACCAGGTAACAAAGTCTTCATATATTTTTTTGCTCGTTCATATGTTTCGTCTCCTTCTATAACAATTTCTTTATATTCTTCAATAAAACTATCTCTTATAAATTTGTTAACAATATTAGAATCTTCGTTAATAATAGTTGGAGCCAATGAATTTATAGTTTTTTCTTTTATTGAGTTCCAAATTCCTAAAACATAATCGAAATCTTTTTTTAAATTATTTTCATCACAATCTCTACTAGCTGTTCGAATTATTAAACCCATTTCTTTTGTTATTTTACATTTTTGAGAAATTTGAGTTAATTTTTTTCTTTCTTTAAAATCAATAATTTTCTTCGAAATTTTTATACCTAATGACTTGTTAGGCATTAAAACACAATATTTACCTGCAATACTTATATATGTTGTTAACGCAGCTCCTTTATTTCCTCTTTCATCTTTAACTATTTGAACTAGCATTATTTGATTTTTTTTCACTACTTCTTGGATTTTATATTTTTTAAAATCTGGAATTCTTGGAATTTTTTTTGCTCTATTTTCTTTATTATCTCTATAGAAATCTTTTACAATAAAATTATCATCTTTTATTTTATTTTTTTTATCTGATTCAGGTATTTTGAAATAATCATTGCTAATTTCACTAAAAGGAAGAAACCCTTGTTTGTTCCCACCATAATTGATAAATGCTGCTTGTAGAGAAGGTTCGACTCTGCTAACTTTTGCTAAATATACATTTCCTTTTAATTGTTTTTTATTTGAAGAGGTATCAACTTCAAAGTGTTCAATTTCTGTTCCGTTAATAAACGCAACTCTAGTTTCTTCTTTAAATGAAGAATCAACAATAATTCTTTTGTCCATTGTGATAGAATCCTATAAAAAAATGTTTGAAAAATTAAAATTTTAATCAAATTCTTTGAAAATAAATTCAAATTTTTTTTTGTTAATAATTTAAAATATGTTAAATTTTTCATGAATGATTTATCTTTAAATTTGTTTTATAAACTAACAAATATATATACTGATATAATACATTTTAATAAAAATAAAAGTAGAAAAAATTAATTAATTTTTAAATATAAAAAAATGAAATTTAAAAAGTTAGTAACCGTATTTACATCAGCATTCATTTCTTTATTTGCTCTTTCTATGTTTTTATTATTTGTAATATGGCATTTTATATTGGATCTGCCCGACCATGAACAATTAATTAATTACGAACCTCCAATGGTTACAAGAGTTTATGCTTTAAATGGAAGACTGATTTCAGAATATGCTGCTCAACAAAGATCATTTGTTCCATTGGAATCAATACCTAAAATAGTTATAAATTCTTTNCTNNCTGCTGAAGATAAAAGTTTTTATAGTCATATCGGTATTGANTTTACAAGTATCATTAGAGCCACAAAAAGAAATATTAACAATATTGGAGGAAGNCCAGAAGGAGCTTCTACTATTACTCAACAAGTTGCAAAGAATTTTTTTTTATCACGTGAGGTTTCATATAAAAGNAAAATTAAAGAAATCTTGCTAGCATTAAGAATAGAACAAATTTTAGATAAAGATAGAATACTAGAACTTTATTTGAATCAAATCTATCTTGGATTTAGATCATATGGAGTTGCTGCAGCAAGTTTAAATTATTTTAATAAATCTCTAAATGAATTGACAATTTCAGAAGCTGCTTTTCTTGCTGCTTTACCTAAAGCTCCAAATAATTATCATCCAATTAGAAAAAAAAAAGCTGCAGTTACTAGGAGAAATTGGGTGATAAAAAGACTNCAACNTGAAAAAATTATTACAAAAGAACAAGCTTTAAAATCAAAGAGTTCTGAATTANTAACTATTGATAGANAAGANTTAAAATCTGTAGAGGCTCAATATTTTTTAGAAGATGTGAGAAGAGAATTAATGGAAAAATATGGTGAAAATAAATTGTATAAAGGGGGACTTACTGTAAGAACATCATTAAACCCTAGATTNCAAAAAATAGCTGATAATGTATTAAAATCAGGATTAGTTAATTACGATTTAAGACANGGCTGGAGAGGTCCTTTAGCTAATGTAAATATCAAAGATACAAATTTAAAAAGAGATTTAGCAAATATCACCATTCCCGAAGCATTTCCCAATTGGAAAGCTGCAGCCGTTATTTATATTGATGACACAGGAGCTAATATTTTTTTTGATAATGAAAATTACGGAAGAATTAATCTAAAAGATTTGAAATGGGCAAGGCAATGGAGAAAAAATCAATATTTAGGACCACCAATTAAATATCCAAAAGACGTTTTAGCTATTGGAGATATAATTTATGTTGAAGAAAAAAATGAAAAACAAGATTTTATTGAATACGGTGAATTATCTCTTTATAGTTTGAGACAATTTCCAGATGTTAACGGTGCGTTAATAGCTTTAGATCCTCATACTGGAAGAATATTTGCTATGTCTGGTGGTATAAGTTTTAGTAAAAGTGAATTTAATAGAGCAACGCAAGCATTTAGACAGCCTGGTTCTGCTTTTAAGCCATTTGTGTACTTAACAGCCCTTGAAAAAGGTTTACCACCAAATACAAAAATTTTAGATGCGCCTTTTGTAATTGACCAAGGTGCGGACTTAGGAAAATGGAGTCCTGAAAATTATTCAAATAAATTTTATGGTTTAAGCACAATGAGATTGGGTTTAGAAAAATCAAGAAATCTAATGACTATACGTTTAGCACAAATGGTAGGAATTGAATCTATTGTCGAAAATGCAAAAAAACTTAACATAAGTGACGATATTAGTGCAGTTTTATCTATGGCTTTAGGCGCTGGAGAAACAACTCTTGAAAGATTAACTATAGCATACGCAACGTTAGTTAATGGAGGTAAAAAAATATTTCCATCTTTAATAGACAGAGTTCAAAACAGAAATGGTAAAACAATTGAAAAGCATGATGATAGAATATGTGTAAATTGTAAAATGGAAATACTTGATACTTCTTTGGAACCAAAAATTATTGATAGCCGAGAACAAATTATTGATCCTGTTCACTCTTATCAAGTTGTTTCTATGTTAGAAGGGGCTGTTTTAAGAGGTACCGGTAAAAAAGTTTCTGTTATCAAAAAACCTCTTGCAGGTAAAACTGGAACTACAAATGATAGCATTGATACATGGTTTATTGGATTTTCACCTGATTTAGCTGTTGGTGTTTATGTTGGTTTCGATACTCCAAAATCATTAGGACCTAGAGAAACAGGAGCGAGTGTTGCTTCTCCAATTTTTAGAGATTTTATGTATTTAGCTCTTGAAAATGAAAAAGGAACACCTTTTAGAATTCCATCAAAAACCCAATTAGTTAAAATAAATTTAAAAACAGGAGAACTGGCAAGAAAAAATGATAAAGAAGTAATTTTAGAGGCATTCGCTACAAATTCTCAAGCAAATGATTATATAAATAAAAAATCTTTTGGTAGATTAAAAACAGATCTTCAGGGATTAGGCGGATTGTATTAATGAAAAAAGATATTCTCGATAATTTATTAAAAATAGAGACTTCTTTAAAAATACTTAGGGGGGGTCTTTGATTTAGACAATATTTCAAAAAAAATTAGATCTTTTGAAAACATGATTCAAAAAGAAAATTTTTGGAGTGATCAAGAAAGCGCTCAATTAATAATTAAAGAAAAAAATATTTTAGAAAATAGATTAAATTCATTTTTAACATTAGAAAAAGAATACGATGAATTGAATGAGTTAATCAAAATTACTAGTGAAGATGATGAAAAATTAATTTTAGAAATAAATAAAAATACTAACCAATTAATTAAAAAAGTAAGAAAAAAGGAATTTGAAAGTTTTTTATCAGGTGAGGTAGATTCAAATAGTTGTTTTCTTGAAGTTCATTCAGGAGCTGGTGGAATTGAAGCACAAGATTGGGCTGAAATGTTAGTACGAATGTATACTAGATGGTCTGAAAAAAAAAAATTTAATTTTGAAATCTTAGAAGAAAATTCTGGAGATGAGGCTGGAATAAAATCTTTAACAATGAAAATAGATGGAGATTATGCTTATGGTTGGTTAAAAAAAGAATCTGGCATTCATCGTCTAGTTAGAATATCACCATTTGATTCTAACTCTCGAAGACACACCAGTTTCGCTTCAGTCTGGATTTACCCATTTATTGATGAAAAAATTGAAGTTAATATAAATGAAAAAGATTTAAGAATTGATACTTATAGAGCGTCAGGAGCAGGAGGCCAGCATGTTAATAAAACTGATAGCGCTGTTAGAATTACTCATTTACCTACAAAAATTGTTGTGCAATGTCAAAATAACAGATCTCAACACAAAAATAAAGCTACTGCTTTATCAATGTTAAAGGCAAGGTTTTATGAAATGGAATTGCAAAAAAAAGAATCTGAACAACAATCAAAAAATCAGAATAAATCTGAGATAGGTTGGGGAAGGCAAATTAGATCTTATATTATGCATCCATATAAAATGGTCAAAGATCTTAGAAATAATACAGAAACATCAAATTGCAATTCAGTATTAGATGGAAATATTGATATTTTTTTAGAGGCTGCTTTATTTAAAAAAAATTAAAAAAAATATGAAAGAAATATTCAAAACATTTATCTCTTTATTAATTTTATTAATAATATCTACTCTAATTTATTTAGCATGGATTATAAATAAAGGAGGTTTTTCAAGTCAATATTTAGAACAATTTATAAACGATAGATTTAAAACAGAGAAATTTTACACCTCTATTAAAGAGCCNAGAATAAATTTTGATAAAGAAAAAATGAGAATTATAGTCATTGGAAAAGATTTTAATATTTTTTCTATTGATGAAAAAAAAATTTCCGAATTTAAAAATTTAAAAGTTTATATAAATTTTATACCTCTAATCACAGAAAGAAAGTTAGTTACTAATAAAATAGAAATGTTANAAGGAATAATAGATTTACCATATGTTTTTNCANATNNATTGATAATTAATTCTATTAATTTAGAAGGAAATTTNAATCCAAAAGATAAAGAAATTTTTATTNATCATTTTTCAACAAGAATGGAAAAAGATTTATATGAAGGATCTTTAAAATTAAATTTAAACGAATTTCAAGCTGATGGATTTTTAACACATCTTTCAAGAAAGAAGATTTTTCAAAATTTGGATCTAAATTCAGATAATATAAAATTTTTAATAACTAAAAATGAATTTAATATTGAAGGAAATGCTACTTTAGGCGATGTAAATATTTTTTTAAAAGGAAACAAAAACTATAAGAATAAAAGCAAATATATAAGCAAATATAAAATATCAGCAAATATAAATGAAAATGATATAGAAAAAACATTTAATTTTAAAATTCCTTCTTCTGGNAAATCNCCGGGAGAATCTTATATCAAAGGTCCTATANAATTAAACGCAACATATTTAATTCTTCAAAATAATAAAGAAANAATAAAAACATCTAATAATTTAAAAGAGACTGAAATCAATTTTCCTACTCTAGGTATCATAAAAGAAAAAGGTATGGATGCATCAGCTGATATAGATTTTAATTTTTCTAAAAAAAAATTAAAAGAAATTAGAATTATAAACTTCAAAGACGAAAGTACGGAGATTAATGGATTAATTAAATTATCTAAAGAATTTAAACCCTATAAAAGCTTGGATGTTAATTTAACAAGAGATAGTAAAAAAATTAGCATTAAAGTTCTAAGAAATAAAAATTTAAATAATTTAGATTTAAAAGGAGATTATTTTGATTTTTCAAAAACTTTAAAAGAAACTTTTTTTGCAAAACAAAAAGAAAATAGTTTTTTGATACATTTACAACCTTTAACTATAACTTTAAAAGCAAAAGAAATATTAGTTGCCAAAGAAAAAAGCATTTATGATGTGGATGCGGTATTAAAATATGAAAATAAATTATTTACAAATGCAAAATTACATTCCAAATTACATAACGAAAAAATATTTGATTTAAATATTAATCCTACAGAAAGTTCCAGAGAACTAGTAATTAATTCTAATGATGCAGGATTATTTCTAAAAACATTTAATATAAATAAAAGTGGAAAAGAGGGGAAATTTGTATTGCATGGAACTTATGACGATACAAAAGAAACTCATCCGTTAAATTCAAGTGTAACTATTAGAGATATGAGATTAATAAAAGCTCCTACTCTTGCTAAAATATTAAATTTGGCCTCAATAGGAATTGTCTCCGCATTATCAGGTGAAGGAATATTAATTAATAAATTAAAATCTGAATTTACTTTAGAAGAAGGAGTGTTAAATTTAAAAAAATATGAAGCTTACGGACCTGATGTTGGTTTTTCAAATCAAGGTAAGATTTATTTAAATGATGATAGAATAGATTTAGAAGGTGCTATTATACCAATGGTTACACTCAACAAAATCATTGGCTCAATACCAGTATTAGGAAAAATATTAACTAACGAGAGAAAAGGAATTTGGTCATTTGCTTACAGTATTACCGGAAATATAGAAGAACCTGAGGTTAAAGTAAATCCAATTAAAACAATAACACCTGGATTTATTCAAAAATTTTTTAGTGTTTTTAAAACAGAAGAAAAAGAAGACTAAATTACTTTAACTATAAAATGACTTTTTTTACCTATTGAAATTTCTATTTTATTATTTTTGATTTTTTTTTCAGAAAAAATTTCAAGCTCATTAGTTATTAACTTTCCATTAAATTTTACGGCACCACCTCTAATTAATCTTCTTGACTCGCTATTACTTTGAATAATTTTTTTATTTAGACTAACAATTTTAAATGCTTCTATGCCTTTAATGATATCTTTTTTTTTTATAGAAAAATTGTCAGTTTGGTTTTTTCCATGACATAACATTGTGGCCATATCAGCTAAAATTTCTTTATTACTATTAATTTCACTACTTGATTTGTTTTTTAAATTATTAATATTCTCAATTTTTAAATCTGTAAATAATTTTAAAAATCTAATTACATCTTTATCACCTACATTTCTCCAAAATTGCCAATATCCATTAGATGAAAGTAATTTTTCATTTAACCACACTGCGCCTTTATTAGTTTTACCCATTTTTTCACCCGAAGCTGTAGTAATTAATGGTGTTGTTAAGCCAAAAACTTCTTTTTTATTTGTTCTTCTTACTAGATCAACTCCAGCTATAATATTCCCCCATTGGTCAGACCCACCAAATTGAATTTCACAGTTTTCTCGTTTGTTTAACTCAACAAAATCATAAGCTTGAATAATCATATAATTAAATTCTAAAAAGGATAATGGTTGTTCTCTTTTCAATCTTTCACTTACGCTGTCCATCGACAACATTTTATTTACTGATACATTCTTACCGTATGTTCTTAAAAAATTTATATAATTAACAGTGTCTAGCCAAATTGAATTGTCTAAAAATTTTACTTTTTTGACATTGCTATTTTTAATTGTAAATTTTTCTATATTTTTTTTTATATTTTGTGAATTATTTTTAATTTCTTTATCATTTAATAATTGCCTTGATTTATCTTTACCAGATGGATCACCTATTTTTGAGGTGCCTCCCCCTAATAAAACGACAACTTGATGCCCTGTTTTTTGTAAAATTCTTATAAGCATTAACTGGATAAGACTTCCAACATGTAAACTTTCTGCAGTACAATCAAAGCCAATATATGCAACTAGTTTTCTTTTAGCAGCTAATTGATCTAATTCTTCAATATTAGTACATTGATGAATATAATTTCTTGATTGCAATTCTTGAATAAGATTAGATTTTGGTTTGAGCATTTTTTTATAACTTTTTAGTTATTTTTTCATTAACATTATAATACTCGATCTTTATTAGAATTTTTATTAATTATAATTTAATGATTTATTAATGTTAAATTCAAAAATTTATACCGCACTAGGTCTAATGAGTGGAACTTCCGCGGATGGAATTGATGTTGCTATACTTATAACTGATGGTAAAACTAAAATAAAGTTAGGACCTTCAGGTTATTATCCTTTTTCTAAATCCTTTAGCGTAAAAATTAAAAGTATTTTTAAAAAAAAATTAAACATTCAAAAATCAAGAAAACAAAAAAGAATCGTTCAAATAGAAAACGAGTTTACTCATTTAAATTTAATAGCAATAAATAAATTTCTAAAGAAAAATAAAATTAACAAAAAAAAAATTGATGTAATTGGTTTTCACGGACAAACTATATCTCATAATCCTTCAAATGGATATAGTTGGCAAATTGGCAATTCTCAAAAATTAGCAAATTTATTAAATATAAAAGTAGTTAGTAATTTTAGAGAAAATGATATACAAAATGGCGGTCAAGGAGCTCCTTTAACACCTATATTTCATTACTATTTAACAAAAAAAATAAAAAAAAAATATGTTTTATAAATCTTGGGGGAATTTCAAATGTAACATATTTTAATCATCAATCTAAAACTAGTTTAAAAAATATGCTGGCTTTTGACGCAGGACCTTGTTGTTCTTTAATTGACGATTGGGTATCAAGAAATTCAAATAAAAAATTTGATCATTTTGGTTTATTAGCAAGAAAAGGTAATATTAAAAAAGAAATAATTCGTAATTTTTTAAAAAAATCTTATTTTTCTAAATTACCGCCTAAATCATTAGATAGAAGTTTTTTTTCTTTATCACTATTAAGAAAATTGAATATTGAAGATGGAACCGCAACATTAAATAATTTAGCAGCAGAATCATTACTAAAAGCTTTTGATTATTTTCCTAATAATCCAGATGTATGTATTTTATCAGGTGGGGGCAGACTTAATAAGTTTTTAGTTGAATTAATAAGTAATAAACTTGAGAAATCTCAGGTTTTATTAACTGAAAAATATAATTGGAATGGAGATTCTATAGAAGCGCACGCTTTTGCGTATTTATCTGTTAGAAAATTGTTAAATTTACCTATCACATTTCCTAAAACAACNGGAATAAAAAAACCATTAACTGCCGGTCGAATTTTTAGTTTTATCTAAATCTGAAAGAATATTTAAAATAAATTCATCTGAATAATTTTTTATTTCATTTTCTTTATTTTCAAAATTAATATCTGNATTAACTTTTTTATAAACAAGCTTGATTTTTTGATTTGAGAGTTTTTTTACTAACGATATGACATTTTTTTGTTCTATATCAATTTGTTTGGTTGGATGAATAATTAACCCAGAAGCAGGACAGGGGGATAGGAAAGAAAAATCAAATTCTTTAATTGGCGTTGCAACATTTATAAATCCAATTACCTCAGGTCTTCTCATTAATAATTGTGATCCTATCCAAGCACCAAAATCTATTCCTCCTATCCAACAACTGNTTATATCTTCATTTTGTNCTTGTAACCAATCAAGAGCTGTTGCTGCATCACTTAATTCACCTAAACCATCTTCTTCCGGTTCTCCTTCAGATTTTTGTATACCACGGAAATTGATCTTTAAGGTTGAAAAATTATTATTTGAAAAACTTTCAAACAAAGAAGAAACNATATTATTATCCATTGAATTTTCAGTGCATTTTCTAGGATGTAAAATTAAACCAATGTTTTTAGAATTTTCTGTATGTTTGTAAAATCCTTGTANTTTACCCTGCGATCCATTAATTAAAACTTCTGTCATATTTTAAATATTAGATTTATAATTAAAAGTTGTATTAAAAGCAATTAATAAATACATGNTTATTTATTAATATTTATGAATTAAGTAGAANTTTTCCNTAAAAATAAACAAATATATTANCAACATATTATTTTAAATTGATGTTATTAAAAAAATTTAAAGANTTTTTATATATTTATAAAAAAAAAGATCCAGCATCAAGATCTTATTTCGAGATTTTATTATGTTATCCAGGAGTACACGCACTTTTTTTCCATAGAATATCAAATTTTTTTTGGGAATTAAATTTAAAATTAATAGCACGAATTATATCAAATTTTTCAAGATTTTTTACTGGTATTGAAATCCATCCAGCGGTTAAAATTGGTAAAAATCTTTTTATTGATCACGGGATGGGGATTGTTATAGGCGAAACAACTGTCATTGGAAATAATGTAACTATATATCAAGGAGTAACATTAGGTGGCACAAAATGGGAAAAAAAAAAAAGACATCCTACTATTTTTGATAATGTTATAATTGGAGCAGGAGCAAAAGTTTTAGGACCTATTTCAGTAGGTAAAAACTCAAAAATTGGCGCAAATTCNGTAGTAACAAAANACGTGCNATCAAACANTNTAGTTATTGGNATTCCAGCNCGTGTTGTTGATAANNCAAGCGGNGATGGTTCCGGAATATAAATNTTTTTATGAAAAATAAAAATATTTATTTAGATAATCATTCTTCAACACAAATTGATAAACGCGTTTACAATGAAATGAAACCATTTTTAACCAGAGTTTTTGGTAATCCTCATTCAGAATCCCATTCGCATGGCTGGATTTCAAATAAGTTTATAAGTTTGTCTAGGACAAAAATTGCAAAAGCTATAAATTCAAAGAGNGAAGAAGTTTTTTTTACTTCTTGNGCAACCGAATCGAATAATNTAATCATAAAAGGTTTNGCNTTTTCTCAAAAAAANAAAAACCATATTATTACTTGCGTAACAGAACATAAATGCNTTCTCGAGTCCTGNAAATTTTTGGAAGCCATAGGTTATAAGGTAACTTATTTAAAAATTAATAAATTGGGAGAATTAAATTTGGAAGATTTAAAAAAGNNAATTAACAGTAAAACTTTTTTANTATCCATAATGCATGTTAATAATGAAATAGGAACTATTCATCCAATAAANCAGATAGGAGAAATTTGTAAAAAAAAANNNATTTTTTTTCATACAGANGCTTCTCAGTCATTAGGTAAAATGAAATTCGATGTAAATTATTTAAATTTAGATTTTGCTAGTTTNTCATCTCATAAAATTTATGGTCCTCAAGGTATAGGAGGTTTATTTATAAAAAAAAGAAAAGATATTAAAATTANNCCTCTTTTATCNGGCGGTGGTCAAGAAAATGGTTTAAGGTCGGGAACCTTATCTACTGTTTTATGCGTCGGTTTTGGTCATGCTGTCGAATTAGTAGAAAAAGAAAGAATTAAAAGTATGAAAAAAATTAAGAGTTTAAAAACAATTTTTTTAAATAAACTAAAAAAAAATAATGTTAAATTTATTCTAAATGGAAAGGATAGTGTTGATAATAATATTAACATAACCTTTCCTGATACAGATGGTGACTTTTTGTTTTCAAAATTAGATAATATATCTATATCTTCAGGATCAGCATGCGGGTCAGGGTCAGGTGAATCATCTTATGTATTAAAGGAATTAGGTGTTAATTCAAAACATGCCAAATCCACATTAAGAATTGGAATTGGTAAGAATAATATAGAAAATGAGATGTTATATTTTGCATCAAAAATTATAAAAATTTTAAAGAAGAATGGTTAAAATTAATTTTTTAGATAAAAATGATAATTTAAAAGAAATTGAAGCTAGTATTGGTTCTGATTTACTTAAGGTGTCGAAAAAAAATAATATAAATTTAGAAGGATCCTGTGGTGGAGAAATGCTTTGTTCTACATGTCATGTATATATTTTATCTCATCATCTCAAAAAACTTAAAAAACAAACTAATGAAGAAAAAGAAATTTTAGCATTAACGAATAATTTAAAAAAAAATTCAAGACTTGCTTGTCAAATTAAGGTAACTCATAAATTAAAAGGTTTAATATTTTCTATTGCATAAAAATAATTTGCTTGAAATCGTATATTTTTTTATACATTCTAACCATGAGGCGAGGTAGCTCAGTGGTTTAGAGCAGCGGAATCATAATCCGTGTGTCGGGAGTTCAAATCTCCCCCTCGCTACCATTAAAAATATGAAACAAATATCTTTAAAAAATAAAAAAGTCTTTGTTGCTGGTCATAATGGCTTAGTTGGACAAGCTTTGTGCGAAAGACTTGAGTCAGAGTACTGTAAAGTATTAACAGTTAATAAAAAAAAATTGGATTTAAGGGATTACAATAAAACAAACAAGTGGTTAAAATCTCAAAAGCCTGATTACATATTTATAGCTGCAGCAAGAGTAGGAGGTATTTTAGAAAACTCATCTTTTCCTACTGATTTCATTTATGATAACTTATCAATAGCAACAAATTTAATTCATCTATCATATAAAAATAATGTAAAAAAACTTTTATATCTTGGTTCTAGTTGTATTTATCCAAAATTTGCAAAACAACCAATAAACGAAACCTCTTTACTTGATGGCGCATTAGAACCAACTAATGAATGGTATGCAATAGCTAAAATAGCCGGTCTTAAGCTTTGCAAAGCTTATGCTTTACAATACAAATGCAATTTTATATCTGCTATGCCAACAAATTTATATGGACCGGGAGATAATTTTGATGTTAATTCAGGACATGTTTTACCTGGTTTAATTAATAAAATTCATAACGCTACTAAATTAAATAAGAAAAATGTAATTATTTGGGGAACTGGAAAACCTAAAAGAGAATTTTTATTTGTTGATGATCTAGCTGATGCATTGGTTTTTCTAATGAAAAAATATAATCAAAATCAACATATTAATGTTGGATCAGGTAATGAAGTAAGTATTTTAAATCTTGCTAAAACTATTGGTCAAGTTATAGGTTTTAAAGGAAAATTTATTTTTGATAAATCTAAACCAGACGGAACTCCAAGAAAACTTATAAATTCAAAAAAAATTAATTCTTTAGGATGGAAATCAAAAACTAATCTTTTAGATGGTATTAAATTAACCTATGAATGGTATTTAAAAAATAAATCTAAATAGCTTTTATTTTTTAATTTTTAAGAAATATTTGACAATTTCTGTTAGTATTAAAAAACCGTCTTTTAAAGCATTAACTTTTTTTATTCCACCTATTCTATTTCTTTCATAACTTGGTAAGCAAGAATAGTTCATATTTTG
>PARY01000024.1 GCA_002711715.1 Pelagibacteraceae bacterium
TCCATGTAAAAGTTTATGAAATGGGTGAAGATTATGATATCGCGTTTCACCAATATTTCTCAAACGTGATTCAAACTCGTCTTTAGTTAATAATTTATTATAATCTATTGNTTCACTCATAATTCTACCTCCATACCATCATAACTNACTTCCCAACCCTCTTCATTAATTTTTGTTCTCTCAGCTGAATCTTCTAATAAAACAGGATTAGTAGTGTTAATATGTATAAAAATTTTCTTTTTTACATCTAAATCTTTAAATATTTCTATTGTACCTTTTTTACCAGACATACTCATATGTCCCATTCTTTGCCCAGTCTTTGTAACTCCTACTTTTGTTTTTAACATTTCATCGTCTGTCCAAAGCGTTCCATCAAATAAAATCATTGGTGCCTTCTTTATTCTTTTTTTTAAATCATCAGTTATATCGGCACAACCAGGTATATAAAAAAAATATTTTTTTGTTTTAATATCAATAATTTTTAATCCTACTGTATCTTCAGGATCTGTTCCGAAATTATTTCCTTTATTCTTATCCTCGAGAAAAAGTGCTATTTTTCCAGGAACTGGGAAAACTTCTACTTTAATTCCAACAGAAGCGTTATCTTTGTTTTTTAATACGATCGTTTGATTTAAAGAAACTTCTCTTCTTTCTACAAAATCTGGATTTAAAACATCGAATACAGAATTACTTTTTAAAATATTTAAGACTTTTTTTGTAGCATAAATTGATAAAGGGTGGCTTTCTCGTAAATTAAGGAGTCCGGCTATATGATCAATATCTCCATTAGTTATAAAAACTCCTAAAATAGGAGAATGGCGTATACCAATTTTTGGCTGCAGGGCAGAATTATCATTTATTTGCTGTCTTAAATCTGGTGAAGCATTAAATAAAAACCAATTTTTGCCGTCATCAACAGATACCGCTATAGAGGATTGGGTTCTTGGTTTTGCACGTTTTGGATTTTTTCTTGCTTCTGCTGAATTTGGACAATTACAGTTCCATTGTGGAAAACCCCCACCAGCAGCTGAACCTATTACTAAAACTTTCATAGTCATGTTACCAGTGAGGGTTTACGTTTAATCGATTAAACGCTTGCCTGTCTTATTATTAGACTTCTGCACAAGCGTAGCTGTTAATTTCTAAACCAACAGCAACTTCTGATACTTTAGGTGTATACCAAGTCATGTGTATTCTCCCTATACATAGTTAATATTCATGTCTGAAAAATATTTATTCAAACACAATGTTTAATATAGTCATTTATTTGGCAAAAATATGGCAATTCTTAAAAATAAAAAAAATTAACTGATTGTTTTAACTGTATATTTAAAAGTTATATTCAATCCCAGTCATAATTGATCGACCGTTCCCTACTTTTAAACCTTCTGCTGAAACAGATGCGATGTACACTTTATCAAAAACATTAGTTAAACTTAGATATAAAGTTGAATTATTAAATTTTGATAAAGTATAATTTCCTCTTGCATTTATTGTCCAATGATCATCGACTTGACCCCAGCGACCACTTTGACCAATACCTTTTGTATTATCTATATCAGTAAAATATTCTCCACGATATCTAGCAGTTGTACTTATATTCCATTTATTAGGTATTCCATATCCCACAGTCACTAGCCCTTTATGTCGTGGAACAAAAGGAATATCATTTTCATAAATATCATCAACAATGATAGGTGTTCCTGCGTCAGAACTTGATCGNTCCCCTTTTTGATGGGTCTTTAATTTAGGATACATAAAACTATAACTTAATGTCGCAAACCAATTTTGTAGATTTTTAGAATATCTTGATTGATCCCAATTTGCAGAAAATTCAAGTCCATCTGAAAAAGTTGTTCCAATATTTTTAAGAGTTGAGCCTGTACCAGCAGTTCTTAGAGAGGATTTAACAGGTCTATTTCTTTCAACTGTTCTAAAAGCTGCGGTTTCGAAAGTTAAACCTAATTTATTTTCAAAACTATTATTAATTAAACCTAGTTCAAAATTAAAACTTTTTTGAGATTTTAAATTTGANATTTGTCTGTAACCAGCATCACCAACTGCAGGCGGAGCCATACCCATGTGAATTCCTCCATATAGTTGGTTTTGATTACTTGCTTCATAAGTAAACCCTAAACCAGGTAGAAGAATGTATTCATCTTTTTCATAAGAAGTATAATTATTACAATCAGTAGCACCGGTTGTTCCGCAGCCATCTTTTCTTTCTCTGTCATTATGTATCAAATAATAACTTTCATACCTTACTCCAGGTGTCAAAATTAGTTTATCAGTGGTTTGAATATCATCTTCTAAATACAATGCAAGTGCATATACTTCTGCATCTTCGCTCATTTTTGCAAATTCTGTACCGTCCTCCGCCATTTGNGTNCCTGTTTGTTTTTTATCACTACCAGTTTGTCGGGCTTTTCTTTCTATTTTTTCAAATTCCAATTTTATTCCATATTTTAAATTGTTAGGTTTTCCAAACCAATTTATATCTTTATAAAATCTAGTTTCTAATCCTGCAGTATGGTATCTTCTTGGAGTGTTTTTATAACCACAATTTGCATTAGTAACCCCGCTTACATCTACTCTAGATCCTTCAGAAGTGCAGTTAATATCTTCTCTTATGGTTAAACCATTTTCTTCATTATCAGTTTGAGACCAACGTTCTCTATGTACAAAATTATAGTAAATATTAGTATCGATTTTTAAATTATCAGTTACATAATAACTGTGTGCTAAGCTTGACCTTACAATATCCATTTCAAATATATCATCAAATAATCTTTTATTTCCCATTTCAGGATCTGAATTATACTGAGATAAGCCATAACCGCCTTCAGCATATTCNGATTCTTCATGATTATAATTTAGGGTAATTGCAAGTTTTTGATTAGATGTTAATTCAACATCTCCATTTAAAAAGTAATCATTATAATCTATAATATCTCCTTTTACCGGACCTCTATTGTCATGCCTTGTAAACATACCTTGCCATGTTCCAAGTTTTCCAAGATTTCTTCCATACCTTATATGATATTGTTGTCTAGGACCAATATTTGACTCTCCAAAGGAGGTGATAATTTTCCCCGCACNTTTTTTTGGAGGGCGGTGATTTAAAAAATTAATTATACCATGCATGGTTTGTGGGCCATGTGTTAACTGTCCAGATCCTTTAATAACTTCAATACCTGCAATTCTTTCATCTGGAGGTATGTAATGTGTGGTTGGGTCTGTATATGGAGCAAAATTTAGCGGATTATAATCTTCATAAACACTAATTTTTCTTGATCTTCTAGAATGAGCACCACGAATACCAAAATTAGCTTTACGAGTATCACCATCATCTATTTCTGAAATAACGCCTGGTATTTCTTCAATTGTATCTCCAACAGTTAGTCCTCTTGATCTATCCATTGACTCTCTTCCTACGTAATTAGTTGAGCCTGGTGTTAAACGAGTTCTATCACCAATTGATGATTGAATTTCAATATCAGGAAGAATAATTGTTTCATCCTTGTCTTCTGCAAAAACAATAGAGCTACACAAAAAAATGAAAAAAACAGTTAAATNTAAAAAATNCATAATAATAAATTCTATTAAAAAAAAATATACTATCTAATTTATTTCTTTAATAAGCCGTTATCATTTTCATTAATATTGTTAATTAATTAACGTTTTCAAGAATTATACTTGTGTAAACCCCTAGTCTTTTCTCATAAAATCTTGGTTGTTCGCATAATGAATCAGATAAATTTCTTCTATCCTCAAATCTTCTTATATCCCAAAATTTTTCATTTTCTAATTTTTCTATTTCATCTTTATTTAAATTAAGATCCTTGGACAATTCTTTTATTTTATTTAATTTTATAGATATTTTTTCTGAAGTTAGTCTCTGTCTTTTTCCAAAATTTAATAATTTTGTAGTTCTTTTTTTCCAAATTTCATTTGTTGTGTCAAATAAAGCATGAAATAATTTAGTAAGTTGATTTGATGAATTATTTTTTTTTATATATTTTTTTAATTCACCAATACCTTCATTTTCTTTAGTTTTTCTATTCATAAGTTTTTTTGCCATAGCACTTAAATTTTCATCATCTACCCATTTAGAAGAATTTTTATTAAGTGGCGGGCCAGTCCATATTGATCCCCAACTCAATTCTTTAATAAATACTTGTATGCATGGCCAATCCGTTTTTTTTTCTTCACCTGATGGTTGAGCAAAAATATTGTTTGAAATAAAAAATAAACTTAATAATAAAAATAGTATTTTAATCATAAAAAAAATTAAACTTTCTTCTTTGTAATAAACCCCTTACTAGGATCATATCCATAAATTGCTAACATTAAAAAAATTAATAAGAATATAAAAACAAATATAAGTGATTTTTCATTTAATTGTCCATAAAGAGAAAAACGTATAAGTTCTACTGCATGAGTAAAGGGATTATAAGAGCAAAAATAAAATAAAATTTCACTGGATTCTCTAATTTTCCACAAAGGGTACAATGCAGAAGAAGCAAAAAACATTGGAAAGATTACAAAATTCATAACTCCTGCAAAATTTTCTAATTGTTTAATTGCNGATGATAAAAACATTCCTAAAGCGCCTAACATCATGCCNGATAAAAAAAGTGCGGGGATAACAGTGAGGTANCCAATCATTGGTGGTTCTATATCCCAAAATAATGCAATCATTAAAAAAGCAAAAACCTGTAGGATACTTACAGAAACTCCAGCCACTAATTTTGATATTAATAAAAAAAATCTTGGAAAAGGACTAACAAGCAAAGTACGCATACTACCCATTTCCCTATCATAAACCATAGAAAGAGAACTTTGCATGCCATTAAATAATTGTATCATTGCTATCAAACCTGCAGCTATATAGAGCTCATATGGAATCAATGATATTGGATAAGGCCAGTTTTCTGGCTGCCCAAGCGGTCTACTTACTCCCAAAATGGAACGAAAACCCACAGCAAATATTGCTAGCCATACTAAAGGTCTAACCAAAGCTGAAAAAAATCTTTCTCTTTGATAAAAGAATCTTAAAGACTCTCTAAATACAATTCCTTTAAAACATAAATAAAACTGAAAAATAGTCATAATTAATTTTTTGTAAAATAATCAAATGCATTTGATACATTTTTAATTTTTTTATTTTTTAAAATATTTTTAACCGTATTGTTGGCTAAAACTTTTCCTTTGTGCAAAATAATAAGTTTGCCTTCTTGATCAACTTCATCTATTAAATGTGTTGCCCAAAGTACAGCTATTTTTTTTTCAGCACACAAATTTTTAACATGTTTTACAATAAGTTTTCTACTTTCTATATCTACTCCGACAGTAGGTTCATCTAATAAAAGTAGTTTGGGGTTATGCATAAGCGCTCTGACAATTTCCACTCTTCTCTTTTGACCTCCACTTAGTTCTCTTACTTTTTTTTTAAAAATATTCTGCATATTTTGTCTTTTTAATTCTGTTAAAGCATTATTTAACGCAACCTTTTTCCTCATTCCATGAAGAGATGCATGATAATGTAAGTTTTGTTCAACAGTTAAATCTAAATCAATTGTTGGTTGTTGAAAGACAACGCCTATATTTGCTAAAGCTTTGCTAGGTTTTTTTTTTATATTATGAGAAAAAATTTCAATTGATCCGGTTTGATTATCATATAATCTCGTAATCAAAGAAAAAAGAGTTGTTTTACCAGCGCCATTTAATCCAAGTAATATTGAATAATCTCCTAGCTTTAATGAAAGGTTTATATTATCTAAAGCTTTCAAATCTCCGAAATTGTGGTCTAATTTTTTTATACTTAAGGCTTGAGAATTCATTTTAAAATATAACTTAAATTTTTTTTATTCTTTAATTGCTACGCCCCAGGGATATCTACCAACAGGAATTGACTTTATTACTTTTTGTTTTTCAATATCTATTACGGAAATATCGTTACTTACTCCGTTTGTTGTAAATAGTCTTGTACCATCACTATTTATCATTAAATTCCAAACTCTTTGGCCTGTTAAAATATACTTTTCAACATCAAATGTATTCATGTTTACAATAGCAATTCTGTTTGCCGGGCCAAGAGCAATGTAGGCAAGTTTTCTTTTATTATCCAACCTAATACCAACAGGTTGTATCGACTCTTTAGAAAGTCCCGGAATATTAAATTCTATTTTTTTAATTATTTCATATTTTTCAGGATCAATTATACTAATAGTTCCGCCAATCTCAGATGAAACCCAAACAAATTTTCCATCTTTTGTATATTGAGCAACTCTTGGACGAGCATCAACTAAAACATTAGCTTTAATCTCAAGTGTTTCTGTGCTAATAAAGTGAGCCATATTTGTAGTCTCGGAAGTGTTAACTAAAATTTTACCGTCTGGGCTAAGACCCATGCCTTCTGGTTCGACACCTACTGGAATTTCTTTAACAATTTTCTTTCCTCGATAATCAACCACAGTTACCATGTTGTCATCTTCATTCGCTACATAAATAAATTTTCCTTTTTCATCCATTACCATTAATTCTGGATCTGGACCAGATGGTAAATAATATGCAACTTCTAAACTAGCAGCATCTACTACCGCAATTCTATTATCATCACTTGTACAAATTATTATTTCTTTTTTATCTTTACTTAAAATTATACCCCTGGGCCTATGACCAACTTTAACAGTTTTAATAACCTCTAGAGAACTTCCATCTATAACTGATATATTATGATCTTTCTCGTTTGATACATATATTGTTTCAGCAATAATAGATTTTTGAATTAAAATAAAAAAAATAATTAATAAAATTTTTTTTATCATTAATTTTTTCCCAATAGAATAAAATATATTTTTCATTAACTAATTAAATTTACATTTTGTATCTGATTCGTCAATTCCAAGAGTATCTAATTCCGTTTTTGGATGTACAAAACCAATTTGTGGTGAAACAGAAACTAAAGCCCTTGGAGTTACTAGTAAAACAGGTTGACGTAATTGACCATTCCACTTTCTGAAACTAACGGGCTTACCTTTGTATGCTGCAACTTTAAATTTTTCATCCATGATTTGGGTTAGAATTTCTTGAGAATCTAGCGATTTACTTCTAGTAATAGCCTCCCCAAAAATTCTAACTCCTACCCAGGAATTATAATCTATGTTAGTCATAAGTCTTTTAGAATTTTTTAAAAATCTGCTTTGCATTTGATTTCCACCCCATTGTTCGTGAGCAAAATGCCAAGATGTAGGTTTCAAAACTTCCCCTCCAACTACAATTGTTGGTTTCCATGTTCTATAGGGTATATAATCACCAAAACTATTACCTGAGTCACCAAAAGTATTTCCTTCATCTGCTAAAATTAAAACTTCGTATTTTTCTCCTTGAGTAAATTTAACAATTTCAAGATCCGCTGTTCTTCTAAAATCATGACTAAAATCCCATATTTTTTCATTAATTATTTTTAAACCAAATTTTTTTGCTGAAATTTTAATAGAACTTGCAAATTGTTTGTCTCTTTCATTTGTTCCCGATATTAAAAGTAGCTTGGTCCAATTTTTTTTTTTTAAATATTGTGTAAGCGCATCAGTAACCATCATATAGCTAGGAGCTGTGTGTAGAACTTGTTTATTACATTTTTCATTTCTTAAATCATTATCTTTTAGCGATACATTAATTAAAAGTGATTCACTTATCAAATCTGAAGAAAGTATTTTGTTAAAATCATCTTTAGAAATATTTAAAATAAAAAATTTATAGTTATTTTTTCTAAATTCTTCAAAAATTTCTTTTGCTGATTCGTGGGGCATTATATTTTTTTCTATCAGTTCGAATTTTTGATTAGTAAATTTTCCAGTAGTATTATTATCTTTAATTCCCATTCTGCTACCTAAAGTACCGTTATTTTTTATTTCAGGATTAATTGAATAAATTGTTGGTGCTCTTTCAATAATTCTATTCATATGAACTATTTTAATTTGTTGTACATTGTCAGATTTAACTGGGAATATTAAATTACAAAATAAAAAAAATAATAAGAAAAATTTTTTCATATTTTAAAAGTTAGTTAATTAGGAAATAATAAGTAGTTTATTTTTTGTATAAGGGGTTATTAATTATATGAATATTTAAAAAATTATTCATATATTGAATAAATTAAAAAAAAAATTATTATTCTTTATAGATTTATGAAACCTTTATTAAGATGGTGGTTATTTATTAGTCTTACACTTGTTCTAACTTTCACCTTTTATTACTTTGGACTTTTTACAGAAGTGTGGGATAAAGACAGAACAAAACTATCCTTTTTAATAATGATTCTATTTTTCTTTACTTCTATTCATTGTGGCAAAGAAACAATTAAAGTATCTAAAGCTTTGGAAGGTAATACTACAGAAACTGAAATTAAAAAAACAGACTGGAGAGGTAATCAGGAAGTTGGATGGTTTATATCTGATTTTGTTTTAACAATTGGAATGATCGGAACAGTATCAGGGTTCTTACTCATGTTAACAGGTGCTTTCGCAGGAGTAGATCTTACTGACGAAGTTGCAATGAAAAATGTTTTAGAAAAAATGTCAAAAGGAATGTCGACCGCTCTTTACACAACTTTATTTGGTCTTATTTGCGGTAGTTTATTGAAAATACAATATTTTAGTCTCGGAAGAGCTACAGATCTTTTAATTGGCCCAATTGATAGGAAATCTTAGAGATAATAATGCAACGTAGATATCATACAAATCTTCCTTTTCTTGACTTATTATTTAATGTTTTAATTGGTTTTGTTTTTTTATTCATTGTTTCTTTCTTATTAATTAATCCAATTGCTAAAAGAGCAGATATAGAAGTTAAAGCAGAATTTTTAATTACTGTATTTTGGCCTGATAATTTAGAAGATGATGTGGATATCTACGTAGAGGATCCTGCTGGAAATTTAGTTTGGTTTAAGTCTCGTGAGCCCGGGTTAATGCACTTAGATAGAGATGATTTAGGAAAAAGAAATGATGAAGTTGTAACTGCAGCAGGGACAATATTATTTCCTGAAAATAGAGAAATTGTTACCTTACGAGGTATTGTGCCTGGTGAATATGTAGTTAATGTCCATTGTTACTTTAAAGTTGCTGTAGATCCAGTGCCAGTAACAGTTCAGATAGATAAAATTAACCCTTATTCTGTTGTTTTACGAGAAACAGTTGATTTAGCAAATAAAGGTGAGGAAATTACTGTAACAAGATTTAGTGTTAATTCAAAAGGCGAAGTAACAAATATAAATAAACTTCCGAAAAAATTGGTGCAAGAATGGCAGAAGGGATAATTGGTTTAGCAGCAAGTTTTCTACTTTTAGTAGCCTTAATACTTTGGTTAATTATTCTTTCNAAAGGAAAATTTTGGNTAATAAAAAGTATTGTTATAACTATTGCTACTTTATTTTCTATAGTTGTACTTCTTTCATTAAAAGATTTTATTGGTTGGCCAAGNAAATCAACATTGCCTCAAGAATTTCAATTNCANTGGGCAATAATTGATGANCCTGACAANATTAAAAATACTGAAGGTGCTATATATATGTGGGTTACTGAATTAGATAAAGAAAATAAAGGTTTACCAAGNGCATATAAAATTAATTATACAAGAAAAAATCACGAAGAAATTATGAAAGGATTAATTAGTTTGGGTGATGGTATTCAACAAAAAGGTGAAAAAGTAAAATCAAAGGAAAACATTGATATAGATGAAGATCTAAGTAATCTTCAAGAAATTGTGATTTACGAACTACCAAAACCTTTATTACCAGAAAAAAATACAAGAAGAGAACAAGGCGGAGGAGCAACAAGCGGTTTTAATACTCTGGAAATTGACCCCGAAACAGGAAAACCAATTCTTGAAAAAGAAGAAGAGCAATAATTCTTTTTAAAAAGCACTTAAAAAAGAACTTTTTCTTTTATTCAAACTTAAAATTACTGACATCGCGGCTAATCTCGATGTTTTAGGATTACTACTTGGATTATTTTCTAAAATAACCTTTAACTTTCCAAATCTTCCTATTGCTTCTATTTCAGCTATATTCTTTTTTACTTTTGGATCAGCTATAACAATTACTTTTGTTTTATCAAAACCTATACCACAAATCGCCAATGTAGCTGCGATATTAGAATTTTTTGGGAACTTGTGACATACTTTTCTTGCGGTTGATCTTAATAAAATTTTTTCTTTCTTTATTTTTTTTAATTTTAAAATTGACAGCAATGCTTTAGGTGGTTTTCTTTGAATGAGTGTTACATGCTTTAATTCTTTTGAGAGTGATGCTGACGCTATAGCATCTAAACCGGATATAGCCCCAGTAGGAACATAAAGTTTATTATTTATTTTTTTAGTTAAAGAAAAAATTTTTTTAAAAAAATTCTTATCTGCGAAAGAACAAACTGATAAACAAATAAAATCTATTTTGTTCCTTAAAATTTTTTCTGCATAATCCTTGCATGCTTCTATACTTGCTGCTTCTATAATTATATTTGGTTTTTNTTTTTAATAACTCTTCAAATGAGGAACATTTGATTTCTTTTGCAATACTCTTAGACTCAATATCATTTGAAAAAATTCCAACAATATCGTAACCAAGTATAATTTTTTTTGAAATTTTTTTATAAACTTCTTCTCCTATTGCCCCAAAACCTATTAAACCAATTTTTTCATTTTTCATTATTTTTTCCACAAAATTCCAATTTAGAATCATTCTAAATTGGATTGACAATATTACGAACCTTTTTATATTCTATGTATAACATGTATAATATAAATTATGTCAGTAAGTGTAGAAACAAAAAAAAAAGTTAAATCTATCACCGAGAAATATAAGTATGGGTTTACAACAGATGTTGAATCCGATAAAGCACCAAAGGGCTTAAATGAAGATATAGTTAGGCTAATTTCACAAAAGAAAAAAGAACCAAAATGGCTTTTAGATTGGAGATTACGAGCATTTGAAGCTTGGACAAAGATGAAGGAACCAAATTGGAGTATGGTAAAGTTTCCTAAAATAAATTATCAAGATTCTTATTATTATTCTGCTCCAAAACCAAAAAAAAAATTAAAAAATTTAAACGAAGTTGATCCAGCAATTTTAAGTACTTATGAAAAATTAGGTATTCCGCTTGAAGAACAAAAAAGATTAGCAGGTGTTGCTGTAGATTATGTTTTTGATAGTACTTCTGTTGCAACAACTTTTAAGGATCAGCTGGCAAAATTAGGGATAATTTTTTGTTCTTTTTCAGAGGCTGTGCAATTACATCCCGAATTGGTAAAAAAATATTTAGGAACAGTCATTCCATATACTGATAATTATTTTGCAACTTTAAACTCAGCTGTTTTTAGCGATGGATCCTTTGTTTATATACCACCAGGAGTCAAATGTCCTATGGAATTATCGACTTATTTTAGAATAAACGCAGAAAATACAGGCCAATTTGAAAGGACACTTATAATCGCTGATAAAGACAGTTATGTAAGTTACCTTGAAGGATGCACTGCTCCAATGAGAGATGAAAACCAATTACATGCTGCGTGTGTAGAGTTAATAACTCTTGATAATGCTGAAATTAAATACTCAACTGTACAAAATTGGTACCCAGGTGATGAAAATGGTAAGGGCGGTGTTTATAATTTTGTTACTAAAAGAGGAGCATGTCGTGGTAATAATTCAAAAATATCGTGGACTCAAGTAGAAACAGGGTCTGCTATTACATGGAAATACCCGAGTTGTATCTTACAAGGAGATAATTCTGTTGGTGAATTTTATTCCGTTGCAATAACAAACAATTTTCAACAAGCAGATACTGGAACGAAAATGATTCATCTTGGAAAAAATACTAAAAGTACAATTATTTCAAAAGGAATCTCTACTGGTAGAGGTCAAAATACTTATAGGGGTCTTGTACGTATGGGGCCCAAAGCAATAGATGGAAGAAATTTTACTCAGTGTGATTCACTTTTAATTGGAGATAGATGTGGCGCTCATACAGTTCCTTATATTGAAGTAAAAAATAAATCTGCAAAAGTAGANCATGAAGCAACAACNTCAAAAATAAGTGANGANCAAATGTTTTATTGTAGACAAAGAGGTTTAGATCAAGAAAATGCTATATCTTTAATTGTAAATGGTTTTTGTAAACAAGTTCTTAAAGAACTTCCTATGGAATTTGCAGTGGAAGCACAAAAGCTTCTTGGAATAAGTCTTGAAGGAAGCGTAGGTTAAACATTATTTATGCTTAAAATAGAAGATCTCCACGTTAATGTGGAGAATAAAAAAATACTTCAAGGTCTTGACTTGGAAATTTCACCAGGAGAAATACANGCAATCATGGGGCCTAATGGATCAGGTAAAAGTACATTGGCAAATGTTTTATCTGGTAAAGAAGGTTATGAAGTAACAAAAGGAAAGATAACTTTTCTTAAAAAGAATTTATTTAATTTGGAGCCCGAAACTCGTGCAGGGGAAGGTTTNTTTCTAGCTTTTCAATATCCAGTAGAAATACCTGGTGTTTCGGGTATGAACTTTTTAAGAACTACATTAAATTCCGTAAGAAAATATAAAAAACAAAAAGAACTTGATGGTGTAAATTTTTTAAAATTGTTAAGAGAAAAAGCAAAATTTATCAAAATGGATGAAAAATTAATAAAAAGATCAGTTAATACTGGTTTTTCAGGTGGAGAAAAGAAAAGAAGTGAAATTTTGCAAATGATTTTATTAGAACCTAAGCTAGCAATTTTAGATGAAACCGATTCCGGATTAGATATTGATGCACTTAAAACTGTCGCAAATGGAGTTAACGATTTAAAAAATAAAAATAGATCTTTTTTAATTATAACTCACTACCAAAGATTATTAAATTATATTGTCCCAGATAAGGTACATATTTTATCAAATGGAAAAATTGTTAAGACTGGTGATAAAAATTTAGCAATTGAGTTAGAAAAAAAGGGCTATGAAGGATTAGTATAATTATGGATCAAAGACTAATTAAAGATTTTGAAATTCCTAATAAAAAAATTGAGGCATGGAAATATACTGATTTAAAAAAAGTTTTTGAAAAAAATAATTTTAAGCCTTTAATAAAACAAGATGAAGCAATAACTGATCCCCTCAGCATAGATTCGAATATTTTAAATAATATTTTTTTTGATCCAGAAGTTAATTTTGTAATTTTTGAGAATGGTTGTCTAAAAAAAATTAATATAAAGTCAAATGATTTAGAAATAGAATCTCTAGATAATAAATTAGAAAATAAAGTATTTAATAAAAAAAATTTTATTAGAAATGATAGTTTATTAGATATAAATAGTTCTTTTTTAAATGATAATTTAGTAATTAAAGTTAAAAAAAATATAAAATTAAAAGAACCAATATCAATTTTTTATTACAATTGTGAACAAGAAAAATATCTTATTAATAATAGAATAAATATTATTCTTGAGGAAAATGCTGAGGCTGAAATAAATGAAATTTTTCTTTCAAATAATAAATCTACTTATTGGAATAATATACATAATTATATTTATTTAAAAAAAAATTCTAAGCTGGAACACTATA
>PARY01000025.1 GCA_002711715.1 Pelagibacteraceae bacterium
TGATAAAGCTCCGGTTCTAACTAATTCAAATGTACCGGCAACAGCTGCTGGTAAATTAGCTACTATACCAGCAAATATAATTAAAGAAATACCATTTCCAATACCACGTTGTGTTATTTGCTCGCCTAACCAAAGCAAAAATACAGTACCTCCAATTATAGTAATAACAGTACTAATTCTAAAAAAAAAACCAGGGTCTATTACTGCTGAACCTAACGCACCTCCCATATTTTCAAGTCCAACAGATAATCCGTAACCTTGAAAAGTTGCTAATAAAACAGTGCCGTATCTTGTATATTGATTAATTTTTTGTCTCCCTATCTCTCCTCCTTCTTTTTTTAATTGAGTAAGAGTGGGATTAACATGAGTTAATAATGACATTATAATGGAAGCAGAAATATATGGCATAACACCAAGTGCAAATATACTCATTCTCTGAACTGCACCACCTACAAACATATCAAACATTCCAAGTAAGCCTCCTTTATTTTGAGAAAAAATTTCTGCAAATATTTCTGAATTTATACCTGGAATTGGTATAAAAGTTCCAAGCCTATAAACAATTAATGCACACAAAACAAATAGGATTTTTTGTTGTAGATCTTTAGCTTTACTAAAAGCACCCATGTTTCCTTGAGCATTCGTATAATTCGAAGTAGACATTATTTTTTTATATTATTATTATTTGTTTTTTTTTTAATAGAATCTTTCTCTATATTAGAGTCTTTTTTTTTTTTTATTATTAATGGCTTTAATCATATTTACTTTCCCACCAACTTTTTCTATTTTTTTTATTGCATTTTTACTTNCCTTTTGTGCTTGGATAATAATTTTAGATTTAATATCACCTTTTCCTAGAATTTTTAGACCATCTAATTTTTTTTTTATAATTTTTTTCTTTAATAAAAGTTCTTCAGTAATCTCTTCCTTAACATCTATTTTTTTTTTATCTATAAAATTTTGAATTTGTACTAAGTTAATAAAATTAAAATTTGTTTTATGAATATTTGTAAATCCTCTTTTTGGNAATCTCCTATATAATGGCATTTGCCCACCTTCAAAACCTTTAAGTGAAACTCCTGATCTTGATTTTTGACCCTTGTGTCCTCTTCCAGAAGTTTTCCCAGTTCCAGAACCTGTTCCTCTACCTAATCTTTTTTTTGATATTTTTTTTTTTTTAAAATTAATTAAAGTGTTAAGCATTTATTCAATCTTTCTCAACTTTTATTAGATGGTTTATTTTTTTGATCAAACCTTCAGTTGATTTATTAATAATGATTAATTTAGAATTTCCAATTTTTTTTAAACCTAATGAAAGTAAATTCATTTTTTGTTTCTTATTTCTTCCAATAGTACTTTTTATTTGGGTTATTTTAATAGTTTTATTTTTAGTTGTTTTATTTTTCATTTGGTTTTTTTTTAAAATATAAATCTGTTACTTGTTTTCCACGTCTTTCAGCNATTTTTTTAATATCATCTAATTGATCTAACGCATNAAAAGTTGCTCTTATCATATTATGTGGATTAGTAGTTCCAAGTGATTTAGCAACAACATCTTGCACACCTAATGCTTCGAAAACTGATCTTATAGGCCCCCCTGCAATAATTCCAGTTCCAGGAGGTGCTGATCTAAGTAAAACTTTTCCAGCACCATGTTTGCCTTGGACATCATAAAAAAAAGTTCTATTTTTTTTTAAAGGAAAATNTTTCATANTTTTTTTAGCNTTATCAGTTGCTTTTNTTATTGATTCTGGAAATTCCTTAGCTTTTCCATTTCCAAAACCAGCTTTTCCCTTTCCATTACCGACAACAACCAAAGCTGCTGTACCAAATCTACGGCCACCTTTTACAACTTTTGAAACTCTATTTACATATACAACTTTTTCAATTAAATAATCGACATTATTTTGTTGTTTTTTTTTAATATCAACTTCCATATTTAAAAATTCAACCCTCCTTTTCTCGCACCATCTGCTAATGCTTTTATTCTTCCATGATAAAGATATTTGCCTCTATCAAAAATTACTTTTTTAATACCTTTTTCCTTTGCTTTTTCTGCTAAAATCTTTCCAATTTCACTTGCTGCTTCTTTATTGCCTGTATTTTTAAATTTAGATTTAACTTTTTTATCTAATGTTGACNATGATAAAATTGTTNTTNNTTTATTATCATCTATTATTTGAGCATAAATATTATTTAAAGATCTAAATATGGATAATCTATAACGACCATTAGAAATTTTTTTTANTTTCTCTCTTATTCTTGTTTGTCTTACTAAATTTTTATTCTTAATATTCATTTATTATTTTTTCTTTCCTTCTTTTCTAAATATATATTCATTTTCATATTTTATTCCTTTTCCTTTATAAGGCTCTGGCTTTCTAAANGATCTTATATCAGCAGCAACTTGTCCAACTTGAGTTTTATTTGCACCTGATATCTCAACAGTATTTGGATCTTGGCATTTAATATTTATACCTTCTGGTACTTGATAATCTATATCATGGCTATATCCAGCACTAATTTTTAAAATTTTTCCTTGCAAAATTGCTTTGTATCCTGTTCCAACAAGTTTTAGTGTCTTTGTAAAATCATTTATAGATCCTAAAATAATACTATTTAACAAACTTCTTGTTGTTCCCCAAATCATTTTAGTTTTTTTATTTAATTCCTTTGGTTTTATTAATATTTGTTTATTTTCAATTGAAACAATAAGATCGTTGGATAATTTAAACTTTTTTTCTCCAGATTTATTTTTTACAGTAATATTTTCTTCATTTAAAGTAACATCTATACCATCTGGTATTTCTATTGGTGTATTTCCTACTCTAGACATATAAAAAAAATAATAAAAAAAAAATTTAAAAAACCTGGCATAAAATTTCACCACTAAGATTTGAAATTCTTGCCTTTTTATCAGTCATAATTCCTTTTGAAGTCGAAACAATTGTTACCCCATATCCTTTAAAATACGATGGTAAATTTTTAAGTTTTGAATAAACTCTACGTCCTGGTTTTGAAATTCTAGTAATTAATTTTATTGAAGACTTTCCATTAATATAAGATAAAATAATTTTTATTTCTTTTATTTCTTTTCTTATTTTATTTTCTTTAAATGATGCGATGTAACCTTCCTCTTGTAAAACTTTTAGAACATTTAGTTTTAATTTTGATGATGGAGTGCAAACAAATTCTTTTGATAACAAAAGTCCATTTCTAATTGTTGTTAACATGTCTGCTATTGGATCTGTATTTGCCATATTTTTATTTTACCAACTTGATTTAGTTATTCCAGGAAGCTTCCCGTCGCTAGCCAATTCTCTAAAAGCTATCCTTGATAATTTAAATTTCCTATAATTTCCTCTTGGACGTCCAGTAATAATACATCTATTTCTCAAACGACAAGGAGCACTATTTTTTGGTAATTTTGATAATTTATTTATAGCATCAATCCTTTCCTCAGCATTTGTTTTTTTATTTTTTATAATTTTTTTTAAAGTAATTCTTTTTTTATTATATTTCTTTACTAATTTTTCTCTTTTTAAATTGCGTTGTATTAAACTTAATCTTGACATAATGCTATTTATTTAATGGAAAATTAAAAGCTTTTAATAAAAACTTAGCTTCTTTATTTTTTTTTGCTGATGTTACAATAGTTATATCCATACCCTTTATTTTATCTATTTTATCATAATCAATTTCAGGGAAAATAATATGTTCTTTGATACCAAAAGTATAATTTCCAAGCCCATCAAAATTTTTTTCAGATAAGCCTGAAAAGTCTTTCGTTCTAGGTAAGGCAATATTAATTAATCTATCAACAAATTCATACATTCTTTTTTTTCTTAAAGTAACTTTACANCCAATNGGCATGTCTTTTTTTGTTTTAAAATTTGCTATTGCTTTTTTTGTTTTCGTAATAATTGGCNTTTGCCCAGAAATTTTTTTTAANTCTTCAATAGCTGCTTCCAATTTTTTTTTATCACTAGCATCTATTCCTAAGCCCATATTTATAACAATTTTTTTTAATTCAGGAACAGAAAATATATTTTTTAAATCAAGTTCTTTCATTAAATTTGGTTTAATTTTTTTTATATATTCATCNTACAATCTAGCCATTTTGAATTATTTCTCCTGTTTTTTTTTCATATCTAATTTTTTTATTTTTTTCAAGTTTATAACCTATTTTTGTCTTTTTACCATCTTTTATAGAGATGAATACAAGATTTGAGAGATGTATTGACAATTCTTTCTCAATAATTCCCCCTCCACTTTGTTTAGAAGGTTTTTCATGTTTTTTAACAACATTAACACCTTTAACAATTGCTCTATTTTTTTCTGGAATGATTGATAATATTGATCCTGATTTACCTTTATCCTTACCTGTTAATACCAAAACATTATCACCTTTTTTTAATTTTATTTTTGTCTTATTCATTTTTACAAAACCTCTGGAGCTAATGAAATAATTTTAGTAAATTTTTTTAATCTTAATTCTCTAGTTACTGGTCCAAAAATTCTTGTTCCGATAGGCTCACCTTCTTTAGTTANTAAAACTGCTGAATTCTTGTCAAATCTTATTGTAGACCCATCTTTTCTAGAAACTCCTTTTTTAGTTCTAACCACTACAGCTCTGGTAACCTCACCTTTTTTTACTTTTCCGTTAGGTATGGCTTCCTTTACTGAAACAACTATTAGATCACCAATGCTTGCACTTCTTCTTTTTGAACCTCCTAACACTTTTATACATTGAACTAATTTTGCTCCAGAATTATCAGCAACATTTAATTTTGTTTCTGCAATAATCATTTTTTTACCTTTGTTTTTTGTTTTTCATCAAATAATATAAATTTTTTTGTTTTTGAAATAGGCCTAGATTCAATAATTTGAACTATATCTCCTATTTTAGATACGTTATTTTCATCATGAACTGCAAATTTTTTATTCTTTTTTAAATATTTTTTATATTTTTTATGCAAATATGTTGATTCAACATCAACTATAATAGTTTTTTCAGATTTATTTCTTACAACCTTACCTTTCAATATTCTTTTTGGCATCTTTATCTCCTAAAAATTCATCATTCATTTTTGTTTTAATTCTTGCTATATCTTTTTTAACTTGATCCATTCTTCCTGTTTTTTCTAATTGGCCATTTTTTTTTTGAAATCTCAGGTTATAGCTCTCCTTTTTCAAATTTTTTAATAAATCTATTAACTCATCTTTAGTTTTTTTTTTTATTTCATTATATTTCATTTAGACATACATCCTTTTTACAAATGAAGATTTTACAGGAAGCTTAGCTGCNCCAAGCATTAATGCTTTTTTTGCAATATCCTCACTTANACCATCAACTTCAAAAAGAATTCTACCTGGATGTATTCTACTAACCCAAAATTCTACACTTCCCTTACCTTTTCCCATTCTAACTTCTGCTGGTTTTTTGGTAACTGGGACATCAGGAAATATTCTAATCCAAACTCTACCTTCTCTTTGCATTTCACGTGTAATTGCTCTTCTAGCAGCCTCAATTTGTCTAGCTTTAATTCTACCAGGAGACGTTGCTTTTAATCCATAACCTCCAAAATTCAATTTTGATCCTGATTGGGTTTTTCCATGAATCCTGCCTTTATGTTGTTTTCTAAACTTTGGTTTTGATGGTTGTAACATTTTTTTTTTTTATTAATTATTTTTATTTTTAAAATCAGTATTAGTTTTATCTTCTTCTTTTGATATTTTTTCACCCTTATATAACCAAACTTTTACACCGCAAGTGCCGTATGTTGTTTTTGCTACAGAAGTTGCGTAATCAATATGTGCACGAAGTGTGTGTAAGGGTACCCTGCCTTCTTTAAACCATTCAACTCTAGCAATTTCAGCACCNCCTATTCTTCCAGCTACACAAACTCTGATNCCCTGAGCNCCTAATCTTAANGCTGATTGCACTGCTCTTTTCATAACTCTTTTTGTCGCAGCACGATTTTCTATTTGCATCGCTATATTATCTGCAACAACTTTTGCATCTAATTCNGGTTTTTTTGTNTCNANAATNTTTAAATTTATTTCTGANCCANTTAATTTTNATCAATTCTTTTTTTAATNTTTCTATNTCTGNNCCTTTTTTNCCNATNATAATNCCNGGNCTTGANGCNTGTATNGNAATANTAATTTTTTTTNAAGATCTNTCAATAATTANNTTTGATAANCCNGCTTTTTTTAANNNTGNNTCTANATGTTTTCTAATTTTTANATCATTTTCTANAAANANACNATATTTANNNTCNGAATACCANNTAGAATCCCAAGTTNTATTAATTCCTAATCTTAAACCTNANGGATTNACTTTTTGNCCCATTATTTTTTTTCCTCCTTCATATCTTTTTTTTGATCTTTTTTAATATTTTTTTCTTTTTTCTTTGTCTCAATTTGTTCTTTTAATTTAATAGTTAAATTACTAAAGTGTTTTAATATTCTTGCACCTCTTCCTTTTGCTCTTGCTCTAAACCTTTTCATAACTATACCTTTACCGACAGATGCTTCGTAAACATACAATTTATCTACATCTAACTGATGATTATTTTCTGCGTTTGCAATTGCAGATTGAAGTGCTTTTTTTATTTGATAAGAAATACGTTTTTGAGAAAAAGATAAATAATTTAAAGCTTTTTCTACATTAAGTCCTCTTATTGGAGAAATTATTATATTTAATTTTTTTGGACTCACTTTAACAGATTTTAAATAAACTTTAGCAAAATCATTATCTTTTTTTATAGTTTCGTTAATAACATTCTTTTTTTTATTTATTTTATTTATTTCTTCATCTGTTTTTGTTTTTTCTACCATTTATTTTTTTTTCTCCTTACTTTCTTCTTTTGGTTTATCGTCAGCAGATTTTTNANNNNCTGGTTTATCTGAAGANGTTCCAGCTGGTGGTATTGATATTCTAGNTGNTGNTGATGTCGNTNTAGTTTCTGATTTACTTACAGCAGAATGAGAATNAAATGTCCTTGTTGGTGAAAATTCTCCAAATTTATGTCCAACCATGTTTTCATTAATACTTACTGGTATAAATTTCTTTCCATTATGAACACCAAAAGTGAACCCAACAAATTCCGGTAAAATTGTTGATTTTCTTGTCCAAATCTTTATTACTTGATTGGTTTTACCAGATTTTTTAACATCTTCTACTTTTTTTAAAAGATATTCTTCATAAAATGGGCCCTTCCATGTAGATCTAGTCATTTTTATTTATTTCTCCTTGATCTTACAATAGATTTATCTGTTTTTTTATTCTTCCTCGTTTTATAACCTTTTGTAGGTTTTCCCCAAGGAGTAGAAGGATGCCTACCTCCTGAAGTTCTACCTTCTCCACCACCATGAGGGTGGTCAATTGGATTCATCGCAACACCTCTTACTTTTGGTCGAAATCCAAGCCATCTTTTTCTACCAGCACTTCCAATTTTAATATTTTTATTTTCAAGGTTTGAAACAGTTCCAACTGTTGCAAAACAATTATCAGCAACATTTTTGATTTCACCAGAATTTAATTTTATAATNGCTTTNCCTGAATCTANTGCTAATAAATTAACAGAAGAACCTGCTGATCTTGCAATTTGTGCGCCTTTTCCAGGTTTCATTTCAACATTATGAATTACTGTTCCAACAGGAATATTTTTTAAAGGCATTGCGTTTCCAATTCTTATATCAACTTTCTCTCCAGATTGTATTTTATCACCAATTTTTAATTTATCCGGAGCAATAATATATGATTTAGTTTTATCTTCATATTCTATTAAAGCTATGTAAGCAGTTCTAATTGGGTCATATTCAATACGAATTACTGTAGCTTGTGTGTCAATTTTTTTTCTTTTGAAATCTATAATTCTATATTTTTTTTTATGCCCGCCTCCTCGATGTCTTGAAGTTATTCTACCTGAATTGTTTCTTCCAGCTTTTGATTTATATTTTTTAGTTAAAGATTTTTCAGACGATCCTTTCCATAAATGCTCCTTATTTACTAAAACTGCATGTCGTCTTGTTGAAGTATATGGTTTAAAATTTTTCATGTTTTTTAAATTCCGGTTGTTATATCAATTTTTTGTCCTTCTTCTAGTGAAATTATTGCTTTTTTTTCATTTTTTCTTTTTCCCATTTTGCCTTTGAATCTCTTTGTTTTACCTTTTGATATAATTATGTTAATTTTTTTAACATTTACCCCAAAAAGTTTTTCAACTGCTTGTTTAACAATCGTTTTACTGGCATTCATTGGAATTGAAAATACTATCTGTGAATTATTTGATAATAAAGTTCCCTTTTCTGTAATTATTGGTTTTTTAATTAAATCGTAAAATTTTATAGGCAACTTATCATCTTCTTTTTTTATTTCCCTTTTTTTAAAAATCATATTAATTTTTTTTCAACCTCAGCTAATGCATCTTTAGATATAATTAAATTATTAAATTTTAAAATATCATAAACATTCATTCCCACTACAGGCATAAAATTCACATTAATTATATTTAAAATTGATTTTTTAAAAAATTTTTCACTTTTATTAGCATCACTATCAATTATTAAAGCTGATTTAATTTTTAATTTTTTTAATTTTTTTGAAATTTCTTTAGCAGATACTTTTGTAATTGATAGTTTATCAATAATAATAATTTTTTGTTCTTTATGTTTAACAGATAAAGCAGTTTTTAAACCCAGTTTTCTTATTTTTTTTGGAAGTTTTTTTTTATATTCTCTTAAAACGGGACCATGTGTAACTCCTCCTCCTCGTAAAATATTTGTTTTTAAATTTCCTCTACGTGCTCGTCCTGTCCCTTTTTGTTTAAAGGCCTTAGCAGTTGTACCGGTAATTTCAGAACGTTGTTTAACTTTATTCGTACCTTGTCTTCTATTAGCTAATTGCCAGTTTACAACATCTTTTAAAATATCTTTTCTTATTGGAAGAGAAAAAATATCCTTATTTAATTCTACAGTCCCTACTTTTTTTAAATCAATATTTATTATGTCATGCTTCATATTTATTTTTTATCCTCTTTTGTTTTTAATTCATTTTTTTTTTTTTGATCAACTTCTTTTGATTCAGCTTTTTGTTGTGTTTGTGATGATTCCTCAACAATTTCCTCTTTTTGTACTTTTACCATCAACGATTTTGGTTTAATTGCATCTCTAATAATTAATAAATTTCCCTTTGATCCAGGAACTGCTCCTTTAATCAAAATTAATCCATCTTCATTATAAATTTCTACAACTTCTAAATTATGCGTTGTTACTCTTTTATTACCCATTTGCCCTGCCATTTTTTTTCCTTTAAAAGTTCTTCCCGGATCTTGGCATTGTCCAGTAGATCCATGGCTTCTATGCGAAATTGAAACTCCATGAGATGCTCTTAAACCAGAAAAATTATGTCTTTTCATAGGGCCAGCAAATCCTTTACCATTTGATTTTCCAATAATATCAACAAATTGTCCTACTTTAAAAAAACTTGTATCGATTGTGTCACCTACATTTAGATTTTGATCATTTGATACATTAAATTCTAAAATTTTTTTTTTTGGTTCTATTTTTAATTTTGAAAAAAAATTTCTTAAAGGTTTTTTTAATTTTTTTATTTTTATATTTCCTGAAGCTATCTGNATATGCTTAGAATTTTTTAAAGCATTTTCCTTAACTCTAGTTACATAATTTTTTTCAATACCAAGTAAAGTGACAGGCACATTGGAACCATCTTCTTTAAAATATCTTGTCATTCCTAATTTTTTTGCAATTAATCCTATTCTCATAATATAACTCACATTTAAGTTTTTATTTCAACATCAACCCCAGATGCTATATCTAAATTCATTAATGCATCAACAGTTTGAGGAGTTGGGTTAACAATATCTATTAAACGCTTATGCGTTCTCATTTCAAATTGTTCTCTTGATTTTTTATCTACATGTGGAGATCTTAAAACAGTANATTTATTTTTTTTTGTTGGTAAAGGAATTGGCCCAATAATTTTTGCTCCAGTTTTTTGGGCAGTATTAACAATCTCAACAGTTGATTGATCTAATAATTTATGGTCATATGCTTTTAATCTGATGCGGATANTTTGCTTANCCATTTTTACCTCCTTCTCCACCACTTGTTTTACCAGATTTAATTTCCTCTGCAACATTTTGAGGAACTTGAGCATAGTAATCAAACTGCATAGTAAATTGCGCTCTTCCTTGACTCATAGAACGTAAACTATTCACATATCCAAACATATTTGCTAAAGGAACTTTTGCTTTAAAAACTTTTGCGTTGCCTCTATTTTCCATTGCTCCAACATTACCTCTTCTTGAATTTAAATCCCCAATTATATCTCCCATATATTCTTCAGGTGTTACAACTTCTACATCCATTACTGGTTCTAACAATACTGGGCTAGCTTTTGCAATTCCCTCTCGAAAAGCACCTTTAGCAGCTATCTCAAAAGTCATTACATTTGAGTCCACATCATGGTAATCGCCATCAATCAGTGTAGCTTTGTAATCAATAACAGGAAACCCTGCAAGAATTCCATTTTCATTTGCTAAAACTAATCCTTTTTCTACCCCTGGTATATATTCTTTTGGTACGTTACCACCCTTAATAGTCTCTTCAAAAACAAACCCTGATCCTGATTCACCTTTTTCAAAAACAATTTTTACTCTTGCATATTGTCCCGCACCACCCGTTTGTTTTCTAAGCGTATGATCAACTTCTGCGGTTTGATTTATGGTTTCTCTATAGGCAACTTGAGGTGCCCCAACATTTGCTTCAACATTAAATTCTCTTTTCATTCTATCCACAATAATATCTAAATGTAATTCGCCCATTCCTTTTATAATAGTTTGACCGCTTTCTTCATCATGAGTAACTCTAAAAGATGGGTCTTCGGCTGCTAGCTTAACTAAAGCTTCGCCCATTTTNTCTTGATCAGCTTTAGTTTTTGGTTCAACAGCAACTTCAATAACAGGATCTGGNAAATCCATTTTTTCTANAATAATTGGGTTATTTGGATCACAAATAGTTTCTCCAGTAGTNGCNCCTTTTAANCCAGCTATAGCAACTATATCGCCTGCGTATGCTTCTTTTATATCTTCTCTATTATTGCTATGCATTAATAACATTCTTCCTAATCTTTGAGATTTTCCTTTAACAGATAATAAAATATTATCTCCTTGGTTAATTTTACCTGAATAAATACGACAAAATGTTAAAGTACCTACAAATTCATCTGTGGCAATTTTAAATGCAATTGCAGCAAATGGTTCGTCATCGCTAGCTGATCTTGAAATTTCTTCTTCATCGTCTTTAACTTTCACTCCTTTAGCTGGTGCAACTTCGTTGGGTGCAGGTAAGTAATCTATAACAGCATCGAGTAATGGTTGGACCCCTTTGTTCTTAAAAGCACTACCGCATAATACTGGAACAAAGCTAAATGAAACTGTGCCTTTTCTTATACATTTTTTTATTTCATCTTCAGTAGGTACTTTGCCGTTAAGATATTTTTCCATAATTTCATTGTCTTGTTCTACTACTAATTCAATTAATTCGTTACGTGCTTTTTCAGATTTTTCTTTAAATTCATCTGGAATATCCACTTCATTAAATTCCGCTCCTAATTTTTCTTCTTTCCAAATGATTGCTTTATTTTTTACTAAATCTATTACCCCTTTAAATTTTTCTTCAGATCCAATCGGTAATTGTGTAATAGCTGGTTTTACATTTAATCTATCTTTAAACATTTGAACGCAATTGTCGAAATCTGCTCCCATACGATCCATCTTATTGACAAAGCAAAGTCTGGGAACTTTATACCTATCAGCTTGACGCCAAACAGTTTCAGATTGAGGCTCTACACCGGCAACACCGTCAAATACTGCAACTGCACCATCTAATACCTTTAGTGATCTTTCAACTTCAATAGTAAAATCCACATGGCCAGGTGTATCAATAATATTTATTCTATAATCG
>PARY01000026.1 GCA_002711715.1 Pelagibacteraceae bacterium
TACAAAATCAAAATTTGATAATTTATATGGATGTAGAGAAAGTTTAGTAGATGGTATTAGAAGAGCTACAGATATTATGCTTTCAGGTAAAATAGCAGTAGTATGCGGTTACGGAGATGTGGGTAAAGGATCAGCTGCTAGTTTGAGAAATGGAGGTGCAAGAGTAATAGTAACTGAAGTTGACCCAATTTGCGCTCTACAAGCATCTATGGAAGGATATGAAGTTNTTAAAATTGAAGATGTNTTAACAAAAGGAGATNTTTTTTGTACAGCAACAGGAAATGTAGATGTAATTACATTAGAACATATGAGAAAAATGAAAGATAGAGCAATTGTTTGTAATATCGGACATTTTGATAGTGAAATACAAATTAATGCTCTAAAAAATTATAAATGGGATGAAATTAAACCACAAGTAGATGAAGTNNANTTTCCNGATGGAAAAAAATTAATAGTTTTATCAAAAGGTNGNTTNGTAAATTTAGGTAANGCNACGGGGCANCCAAGTTTTGTTATGAGNGCTTCTTTTACAAATCAAGTTTTAGCACAAATAGAANTATGGACGAAATCTAAGTCTTATAAGAANAAAGTATATGTTCTACCTAAAAANCTAGATGAAAAAGTTGCAGAATTACATTTAANTAAATTAGGTTCTAAATTAACNAANTTAACAAAAAAACAAGCTAAATATATTGATGTAAANACTNANGGTCCTTTCAAACCAGATTACTACAGATATTAGAATATATTTTAAATTATTAAAATTTTAATTACATCCTTAAAAAAGACAGAAAAATTAGCTAAGCAATTTGCAGCTAAATCAAAAATAAATGATATCTATTTTCTACGTGGAGAATTAGGATCTGGAAAAACAACATTTGCACGTTTTTTTATTCATGAAGTTGCTAGATTAAATAAAAAAAAAATTAAAGAACCAATAACGAGTCCAACATATAATTTAATTAATAATTATAACTGTGGTAATAATATTAATATTTGCCACGCAGATCTTTATAGAATGAAAACTATTAAGGAAATAGAAAAAATAGGTTTTTTTGAAGAGATAGAAAATAAAATAGTTTTAATAGAATGGCCTGAGAAAATTAAAAAAATATTAAAAAAAAAGATAGATATTTTATTTATTAAAAAAAATAAGTAAAAAATTTTATGGATATTTCTATTTTAAAAAAAAGTGGTATCAATGATTTTAAATTAAAATCAATTAAATCTGATGCATCATTCAGAAAATATTTTCGTGTTTATATTAAAAATTATAAAAAAAAATTATTGTTTGTAAATTCTCCAAAGAAAACTGAAAATAATTTAGGATATTTAAAAGCTACAAGTATTTTAGAGAAAATGAATTTATCAGTCCCTAAAATTATTAATTTTGATATTTCTAAAGGTTTTTTTCTTATTGAAGATTTTGGTATCAACACATATACGAAATCGTTGAAGAATGGGGAAAGTGAATTTAAACTTTATAATTTAGCTACGGATATTTTATTATATATAAATAAACATTCGAGAAATTTAGAAAAAAAATTACCAAAATATACTAATAAAAAATTAATAGATGAAGTGTTATTGTTTTTAAAATGGTATTGGCCAGTAATTTANAAAAAACCAGCTAAAAAAAAAAATATTAATGAATTTATTAAAATTTGGGAAAATTTATTAAATAAGAATTTAAAAACAAAAAAAGTATTTGTACATAGAGATTTTCATATTGATAATCTTTTTTTTCTTAAGGACAGAAAAAATCTTAAAGCGTGCGGTTTAATTGATTTTCAAGATGCAGTTATTGGCCCGTCATCATACGATTTATTGTCCCTTTTAGAAGATGCTAGAAGAGATGTAGATCAAGATGTTGTTGATAAAATGTACAGAAAATTTATAAAAAAATTATCAAGAGAAGATGAAGAAAAATTTAATAAAGAATATAAAATTTTAGCAATTAACCGTCATTTAAAAGTTATTGGTATTTTTTGTAGATTATATATGCGAGATAAAAAAAAATCTTATTTAAAACATATTCCAAGATTATGGAGATTAATAGAAGAGAATTTAAGTTTTAATTCATTAAATGAATTAAATAAATGGATTAATAAATTTTTCCCAAAAAAATTTAGGATTAAACCAAAGGTTTAATATGAATATTTCAACAATTATGATTCTTGCAGCTGGTCTTGGTAAGAGAATGAAGCAATATTCAAAGAAAATTCCAAAACCATTAATAAAAATTGGAAGTGAGACTTTAATTGAGAAAATAATNAANAAATTAGAAATTAATGGTTTTAGAAAAATAGTTATAAATATTTTTTATTTAAAAAATAAAATAAAAAAAGAATTAAGTAATAAGTTTAAAACAAAAATTTATTATTCTGAGGAAAAAATTTTATTAAATACAGGTGGTGGAATTAAAAATGCTATAAAAATTTTAAAGGCAAAAGAATTTTTTGTTATTAACAGTGATATTATTTGGGAAGAAAAGACTATTAGCCCTTTTGATCAATTAAATAAATTTTGGAATGAGGATAAGATGGATGCTCTTTTATTATTATACCCAAAAAAAAGAAATAATGGAGATTATAATATAAATAAATCAAATAGGATCGTTATTGAGAAAAATACTCCTAAATATATTTTTACAGGTATACAGATTCTAAAATCTAAAGTTTTTTTAAAAAAAAAAGAAAAAATTTTTTCTTTATTCTCAATTTACGAGCAATTAATTGAAAAGAAAAGACTTTTTGGGGTAGTTTATGACGGAAAATGGTTTCATATTGGTACATTAGAAAGTTTGAAAGAATATAAAAAAATGTTACAATGATTTTTTTTTAGTATGAGTGTGCAATCAATAAAAGAAGATGCGTTTGAAGAAGAGGTAATTAATTCTTCCATACCTGTCTTAATAGATTTCTGGGCTGAGTGGTGTGGCCCTTGTAAAGAAATAGCACCTATTTTGGAGGAAATTTCAAATGAAATGGAAAATAAGATAAAGATTATAAAAATTAATATTGATGAAAATCCAAATATACCTAATCAATATAGCGTCCAAAGCATACCTACATTAATTATTTTTAAAAAAGGACAGCCAATAGCAACAAAAGTTGGAAACGCAATTAAGTCTGAATTATTAACTTGGATTGAAACATCAATATAAAAATTATTTTTTTAATAACTTAGATACTTCTTTATACATGTAAAAAGATCCGCATATAAGTATCCGACCTGGAGATTCGTTCAACAATATTTTATTTAATGCATGGCCTATTGTTTCAGCTGTCTCTACATTAAATTCATTTAGCTTGGCAATTTCATAAAGTTTTTTATTTGTATAGTATGGTGAGTCACTTTTTATTGCTACAGTTATTAGTTTAGTAGTAATTTCTTTAAAATAATTTAAAAAGTTTTTTGGATTTTTTGAATTTAGCATACCAAAAATTAAGTATAATTTTTTCTTATCCCAATTTTTAAATGTTTTTGCTAGAACTTGACTTGCACTTTTGTTGTGTCCACCATCAAACCAAAATTCCCATTTTTTAAAATTTATTTTTTCTGAAAATTTTTTTTTATTTAAACATATTTTTTGTAATCTTCCTGGCCATTGAACATTTTTTAAACCTTTTTTAATAAATTCTTTCTTCAATTTTTTTTTTATAATTAAATTAAAAGTTTTTAATGCTATTCCAGCATTAATAATTTGATGTTCACCAACCAAGTTTGGTTGAGGATATTTTTCTTTTTTATTATTTTTTAAATTATTGAAAAAAATAATATGATTTTTTTTTTTATTTTCTTTTATAAACCAATCTTTTTTATAAAAAAAAGTTTTTACTTTAAGATTACTTGCAACTTCTTTAATAATTTTTAAAGCTTCTTTTTTTTGTTTACCAATAACAACAGGAGAATTTTTTTTTATAATACCTGCTTTTTCTTTTGCTATTTGTTTTATATTTGAACCTAAGAAATTTGTGTGATCGATAGATATTTCATTAATAATTGTAACAATAGGTTTCTTTATTATATTAGTGGCATCTAGCCTTCCCCCAAGGCCTGTTTCTAGAATTGTAAAATCAGCAGGTTTTTTGTTAAATGCTAAAAAAGCAGTAACAGTTGTCATTTCAAAAAATGTTATTAGTTTGCCATTATTTTTTTTACTACATATATCAAGTAGGAGTTCTAAAAATTTATCTGATATATTTTGCCCATTTAAATTAATTCTTTCATTAAAATTAATCAAATGTGGTGATGTGTACGTATTTACAGTAAAACCATAAGCTTGAATGAATGATTTTAAAAAAGCAAGAACAGAACCTTTACCATTTGTCCCAGCTATATGTATTATATTTTTAATTTTTTTTTGAGGATTTCCTAATTTATATAAAAGCTTATTTATACGTTCGAGAGATAAGTCAATTTTTTTTGGATGCAATTGTTGTAATTTTTTTTCAAGAGTAATCTCAAGATTTTTAATTTTTGAAAATTTTTCTTTAGTGTAATTGAATTTTGTTTGACGAAGCATTTAAAAAAGAATTTTTGTTTAATTTTTTTTTTCTATAAATTTTAAAATTTTATATATTTTATTTTTAAGATCTTTTCTATGAACAACCATATCTATCATTCCATGTTCTAAAAGATAATCAGCTGTTTGAAAGTTATCCGGAATAGTTTCTTTTATGGTTTGTTCAATAACTCTTCTACCAGCAAAACCGATTGTTGCGCCTTTTTCAGCTATCAGAATATCTCCAAGCATAGCAAAAGATGCACAAACACCACCTGTGGTTGGATCTGATAAAACCACAATATATGGAATTTTATTTTCTTTTATTTTTTGTATTGCAGCTATTGTTCTAGGCATTTGCATTAAAGACAAAATTCCTTCTTGCATTCTTGCGCCCCCTGATGATGGTATGATAATCAAAGGAATATTTTTTTTTACTGAAATTTCAGAGGCTTTTACTATTGAGTTTCCAACGTTTACTCCCATAGATCCACCCATAAAATTAAAATCAAAAACAGTTAATAANACANTGATACCTTNAATTTTTCCTTCAGCTAAAACTACAGCATCTTCTTCTTTAGTTTTTCTTTTAGCTTCTTTAATTCTATCTTTATACNTCNTTTTATCTTTAAAAGATAAAGGATCTATTTTTCCCATTGGAACTTTAATTTTTTCATATTTCCCGTCATCTAGAAGAAATTTAATCCTTGTTTCCGAAGGTAGCCTCATATGCGTTCCACACTCATTACAAACACCTAGAGATTTTTCATAATCCTTATGATAAATCATTGTGCCGCATTGACATTTAACCCATAAATTTTTTGGTACATCTCTTTTTTTAACTAACGATTCTAATTTGGGTTTTATATAATTTGTTAACCAGTTCATGTTATTTACAAGGCCGAAGATAATTTTTTAATGTAACTTAATACATAATTAATTAATTTTATTTTATTATATTTTTTTTTTTGTGCTTCTTCTATTTTTTTAATAATAGAAGATCCTACAACTATTGCATCAGCTTTTTTAGATAATTTTTTAACATCCTTTTTATTTTTTATTCCAAANCCAACCGCAATTGGTAATTTTGTTAATTTTTTTAAGATCTTTATCTCTGTTTCAAGTTTTGTATTTGATTTATAATTTGCACCTGTAATTCCTGTTATAGAAATATAATAGATAAAACCAGAAGAATTTTTAATAATTTTTTTAAATCTATTTTTATCAGTTGTAGGAGTTGCTAATTTTATAAAATGTATTTTTTTTTTTTATAATAGGTAAACATAACTCACTATCTTCTTCAGGTGGTAAATCAACAATAATTACTCCATTTATTTTATTTTTTTTTATTTTTTTTATAAAATTATTAATACCAAATCTAAGAATTGGNTTGAAATAGCCCATTAGAAGCAACGGNGTTGTAGNATNTTTTTTTCTAAATTTTTTTACCAAATCAAAAGTTTTTTTTAAATTAATTTTATTTTTTATTGCNCTGTTATTAGCTTTTTGTATTGTAGGTCCATCAGCCATGGGGTCAGAGAAAGGCATTCCTAATTCAATTATGTCTACTCCAGAACTAGGAAGTTTTTCTAAAATTTTATATGATGTNNTAAAATCTGGATCACCAGCNGTTATAAAAGATATAAATCCACATTTTTTTTTTTTTTTTTAATTCATCAAATTTATTTTTTAATAAATCTTGTTGTGACATTAAATTTAAATATTAATTTTTAATTTTTTTGCAACAGTAAAAATATCTTTATCTCCTCTTCCACACATATTCATTATAATAATATTTTTTTTTGACATTTTTGGAGCTTTTTTAATTAAATAAGCAAGNGCATGAGAAGGCTCTAANGCAGGAATNATACCTTCAACTTTTGTGCAAAATTGAAATGCATNCAGNGCTTCATTATCTGTNANACTTACATATTTTACTCTTTTATTATCTTTTAACCATGCATGTTCAGGACCTATTCCTGGNTAATCAAGTCCCGCTGATATTGAATGTGGTTCTATAATTTGCCCATCTTTATCTTGTAAAATATAACTTTTACTTCCATGCAGGACTCCTAATTGTCCTTTTGCAATTGATGCAGCATGTNTTTTATNAAGTCCTTNACCTGCAGCTTCTACTCCAATCATTTTCACATTTGTATCATTTAAAAAAGGATAAAAAAGACCCATCGCATTTGAACCTCCTCCTACGCAAGCTATTAAAAGATCTGGCAATCTACCCTCTGCTTTTTTTATTTGATTTCTTGCTTCATACCCAATGACTGATTGGAAATCTCTAACCATTTCAGGATATGGATGAGGGCCAGCAACACTACCAATNATGTAAAAAGTATTATTAACATTTGTTACCCAGTCCCTTAGTGCTTCATTCATAGCATCTTTTAAAGTTTTAGAGCCACTTTTAACTTTTTCTACTGTTGCTCCTAGAAGCCTCATTCTAAAAACGTTAGGCATTTGTCTTTCATAATCAACTTCACCCATATAAATAGTACATGGAAAATTGAATAATGCGCATACTGTTGCAGTTGCAACACCATGCTGTCCAGCACCAGTCTCAGCTATTATTCTTTTTTTTCCCATATTTTTTGCAAGAAGTATTTGTCCAAGTGTATTATTAATTTTATGCGCACCAGTATGATTCAATTCATCTCTTTTGAAATATATTTTTGGACCTTTAAGTTTTTTTGAAAGATTTTCTGCAAAATATAAAGGCGAAGGCCGTCCAACATAATCTTTTAAATATTTTTTAAATTCAGTAGTAAATTTTTTTTTTTTTTTTATATTTTTATATGCTTTTTCTACTTCTAAAATTAAAGGAACTAGAGTTTCTGCAACAAATCTTCCCCCATATTTTCCATAATATCCTGATGCATCTGGTACTGATTTATAGGTATTTTTTTTCATAATTATAATTTAGTTGCTAATTGTAAAAATTTATCTATTTTTTTAATACTTTTTTCCCCTGATACTGTTTCAAGACCAGAAGAAACGTCTACAAAATNAAAATTAGTTTCTTTTGTTGCTTTNTTNAAATTATTTATATTAAGTGCNCCAGATAAAATTAATGAATCTTTATTTTTGATTTTTTTTATTAAATTCCAATTTAATTCCTTACTTTTTTTTAAATTTAGATGTTTTTTTATTATCTTTGTATCTAATAAAATATAATCTGAAACTTTTTTGAAATTAGAAATTTTTTTTATGGAATTCTTGTTTGATATCTGTAAGGCTTTAATAATCTTAATTTTTAGTATTTTTTTTATATTTCTTAAAAAATCAGTAGTTTCATTACCGTGAAACTGTAAATAATCAAGTTCTACATTTTCAGTAATTTCTTTTATTTCTTCAATATTTAAATTTGCAATAACNCCTACTCTTTTTATTTTTTTTTTTGCAAAATTAGAAATTTTTTTTGCTGTTTTTAAGTTTATAAATCTAGGTGATTTATTATAAAACATCAACCCTATCATTTTTGCTTTTCCTTTAATGCATGCTTTTACATGAGTAATAGATTTAACACCACATACCTTTACTTTTAGAGTCATGATTTTTTTTTCAAATAATTTTTTATTTCTTCATTAATTAATTTGAGCGTTCCTTTAGGATTTTTTGATTTTGTTATTGGTCTTCCAATAATAATATAAGTTGCACCTTTTTTTATAGCACTTAAAGGATCCAAAGATCTTTTATGTTCATCTTTTCCTTTTTTTTTTTCTCGAATACCAGGAACAAAAATTATAATTTTTTTTTTAATTTTTCTTGCTATATCAAGATCTTTTGGAGCAAGAATTAATCCAAAAACATTATTTTTTAACGCATTAAGTATTAATTTTTTTATCTGATTTTGTATAGGTTGTTTTATTCCAATATCATTAATACTTTTTTGATCATGATGAGATAAAAGGGAAACACTTAATATTTTTGTGAAATTAGATGCTTTTGTAGCNGCNTTTATCATATTATTTCCTCCTAGACTATGAATACTTAAATAGTTTACTTTTAGAGAATTTACCGCCTTTACNGCTTTGTAGACTGTAGTAGGAATATCATGAAATTTTAAATCTAAAAAAATTGGTAATTTNTATTTTTTAAATTTTTTAATAAGANTTGGTCCGTAANAAGAAAATAATTCCTTNCCTATTTTTAAACCAGCAAGTTCATTTTTTAATAATTTAACTAACTTTTCCGCAGATTTAATATTGTTGGTATCTAATGCTAGAAAAACTCTTTTAAATTTTTTTTCAGACAAAATATCAGATTANTTAGGATTTATTTTTTTAAATAAAATTTTTCCCATTTTAAATTTTGGGTGAACTTTCTTTTCTATNTCAATATTTTTCCCNTTTTGTGGATTTATACCAATTCTTTTTTCTCTTGTTTTTGTGAAAAAAGAACCGAATCCTCTAATTTCAATTCTTTTTTTTTGTGAAAGAGCTGTNNTTATTTCTCTAAAAAAAATATCTACGATAGTTTCGATTTCTGATATTTTATATTTGTTATTTTTTTTAAGTATGGATTTGACAAGATCTGATTTATTCATTTTTTAAATTTTAAATTATTTTTTTTTTATTTTTTTTATCTTTTTTATCTTTTTTATCTTTTTTTTTTTTTCACCTAAAATTTTTCCAAGAGCAGCACCACTATCTAATGAACCAAACTCTTTTTTTATCTTTTTTTGTTCTTTAGATTCTATTTCTTTAATTGATAATACAACAATCTTATTTTCTTTATCAATTTTTTTTATCATAGCATCAAGTTTTTCATTTGCTGCATAATGTCTTGGATTTTGCTCAGATTCATCAACGGATAAATTTTTTCTTTCAATGAAACCGTCAAGATTGTTATTTAATTTTACTTTGACACCGCTTTCTTTTATATGAATAACAGAACAAGTTACTATATCTTTTAGTTTAACGTCTTTAATTTTTGCTATAAAAGTTTTTTCATCAAGCTGCTTTATACCTAAAGATATTCTTTGTTTTCCTTCATTAACATCTAAAATTATTGCTTTAACTACATCTCCAGTTTTAAATTTTGATANGGATTTGTTATCCCATTCCCAATTTATATCGGAAATATGAATCATCCCATCTAAATTTTCTTCTAAATTTACAAAAATTCCATACTCAGCTATATTTCCTANCTTACACTNTACAATTTTACCCTTTTTATATTTTTTACAGTATTCTTTCCACGGGTTNGAACTTTCCTTTTTTTTCATTCTAAAACTTAATTTTCTTTTATTTAAATCAAGCTCAAGCAGTGTTACGTCAACTTTTTCTCCTATTGAAACAATTTCATTTGGGTTCTTTTGCTTTTTATCCCATGTCATTTCTGATATATGAACAAGGCCTTCTATACCATCTTCAAGTTCTATAAAGGCTCCATAATCTGTAATTTTACTAACTGTTCCAGAACACTTTTGTTCTNCTTTATATTTTTTTTCTATATTATGCCATGGATCCTTAGTTAATTGTTTAATACCTAATGATATTTTATTTGATTCGATATTGAGTTTTATAATTTTTACTTTTATTTTTTCTCCAATTTTCAAGTAATCAGATGGATGATTAATTCTTTTCCAAGAAATATCAGTTAAATGAAGAAGACCATCCGCTATACCTAGATCTATAAAGGCCCCATAATCTGTAATATTTTTAACAATACCCTCTATTTCATTTCCTTCCTTAAAGTTTTTTTTAGATTCTTTTATATTTTCTTTTAAACTTTCTTCTAAAAATGCTTTTCTTGAAATTACAATATTTCCTCTTTCTTTATCAATTTTTAGTACTTTAAAAGAAAGTTTTTGACCCACAAGATGACTGATATCCTTTACTGGTTTAATGTCTACTTGACTACCCGGTAAAAAAGTAATAACACCATCAACATCTACTGTATATCCACCTTTAACTTTCCCATAAATACTTCCATCCACAGGTTTGTCTTTTTTTAATATTTCATCAAATGAATTAAAGGCAGCTTCTTTTTTTGCTTTTTCTCTACTTAATACAGCATCACCATTTTTATCTTCTATTCTTTCTACAAAAACATCAATTTTATCTCCTACTTTAATTTCTTTTTCTTTATCACAAAATCTAAGTTCATCTATAGATATTTTACCTTCACTTTTTAGCCCAACATCTATTAATGCATGATTATGGTCTATTGATATAACTTTNCCATTGACCACTTTCCCTTCAAAATTTTTAATTTTNTTTAGTGATTGANTTAGTAAAGTTTCAAAATTTTCAGTATTTTCAATCATAAAATTAGTTTTATAACTTTATGCANTTTTTTTTAATTTTAAAAGCTTTTTTTTTAANTTTTTTTGGAAAAATTTGCTCCTATNTCTTTCATTAATGGTACAAAATTAGGAAAACTTGTTTTTATACAATTTATATNATCGACTACAATTCCTTTTTTAGAAGTTAAACCCATTACTAGAAATACCATTGCTATTCTATGATCATAATAGGTTTTGATTTTAGCTTTTACCATAGTATTATTTTTTTTATTTCCAGTTATATGAAGCCCATTCGCTTTTTTTTTAACTTTTATTTTGCATGCGCGTAAACCTTCATATAAAGATTTTATTCTATTACTTTCTTTANTCTTAAGTTCATTCCCTCCAATAAAAGATGAATTTCCTTCTGCAAAAGCTGCTAAAATAGAAAATATAGGAATTTCATCTATCATATTTGCAACTGTTTTTTTTCCTAAATGAATTCCCTTTAAACTACTTGATTTAAAAGTAATATCTGCAACTTCTTCATTTGATATTTTTTTTTTATTNGAAATTTTTATTTTTGCATTCATTTTTTTTAAAATATTAAAAAAAGTTATTCTTGTTTTGTTTATACTTATCTCTTTTATTTTGATTTCTGATTGGGAGGTAATTAATGCNGCTGANCCAATTATTGCAGCAGCTGAGGTATCNCCAGCTACCACAATATCTTTTGCATTTAATTCTTTTTGACCAGTTATTTTAATTATATTTTTTCCTTTTATTTTTTTTATTTGAATTTTTGCACCTATTTTTTTTAATAGAATTTCTGTGTGATTTCTAGTTGGAATATTTTCAATTATAGTTGTTAAACCAGGTGAATTAAGCGAAGCTATTAATATAGCTGATTTAATCTGAGCAGAAGGTATTTTTTGATCATAAATAATTGGTATTGTTTCATTAAAACCTTTAATCGTAATTGGCAATTTATTATTTTTACAATTAATTTTTGCACCCATTTGCCGTAATGGCTTAATTAATTCATACATATTTCTACTACTTAAACTTTTATCTCCATTAAATTGAACTTCAAAATCCTGATTACACAAAGCTCCTAGCATTAATCTTGTTGCTGTTCCAGAATTACCCATATAGAGTTTTTTTGTTGTAGGACTTAACCCGCCAATTCCANCACCTCTTACAATAGCTAAATTTTTTTTTTTTATAATTTTTACACCAAGTAATTTTAAATTTTTAATAAGATTGTTTACATCTTCAGAATATGATATTCCTTTAATTTTTGTGGTTCCAATTGCTAATGANCCTAAAATTAAAATTCTTTGAGAAATAGATTTGTCTCCTGGAACCTTTANAANTCCNTTTAAAGAATTACTATTTTTTGAATATAANTGATNCAATTTTTTTTTTAATTTTTTTAATTAGTATATTATTATCTTTACTAAATAATAAATTTAAATTAAAAATAATTAATTTTTTTTATTTATTAATAATTTTTTTTATTTATATATTGAATTATGACTAAAACATCTTGGGGCACTAAAAGAACATGCCCATGTGGTAATGGGGTCAGGTTTTATGATCTGAATAAGAAAGACATTGAATGCCCTAGTTGTGGGGAATCTATCAATGTTGAAAAGTTATCAATATCAGCGCTTGAAAGTAATTTAAGAAAAAAGCCACTTTCAGAAATTTTAGAAAAAAAGGAAAAGNTTGATAAAAAAGATAAAGATTCTTCAAATACTAAAGATTTAGAAGTGGAAACAGATACAGATAATGTTTCAAAAACAGAAGTAGAGGAAATAGTTGNCGATAAAGTAAAAGATAAAAAAGAAAAAGAATAAAGTGGATTTATTCTAAAACANATATAAAAAAAAAAGATGCAGATTTACTTTATAGTGAATTGTTTACAATGTATGGATAGATATATTGTATTAGATATATAATTAGGATTAAAATTTAATTTGGGGCTATAGCTCAGTTGGGAGAGCGCTTCGCTGGCAGTGAAGAGGTCGTCGGTTCGATCCCGTCTAGCTCCACCAAAAATTTCAAAGGTTCCAGCTTGCAGGAGGACGACAGGGTCACCGGGACCATTCCCTTCCCAGTCGGTTTGGTAAATGGTGTCACCGTTCGGGTAGAGCAGCCACGAGTTGAGGTGGGATTCAAAATCGGGTCGTATTTTGTGGGTGTTTCCCGATACGCTCACTTTCAGCCCGTGTCCATGATCAAAAGGACAGTAACCGTACCCATGGGGACCGCACGCCGTGCGGCTGTATCGGTACGTGTCAAAGGTGCCCTCCTCACCAAACCAGGAGACGGTGCCGTCCGGGAATGACAAAAGCAAGGTAGCCCAAAATTTGGAGAATGCGTTCCATAATGGACCATCCTCTCGGAAAACAACCGGCTCGGTTCCGCCGGAGGGGTCCACCCACGTTCCGTAAAAACGCTCATCGAGGGGTTTGGTGTCCCCGCACGCGCCAAGCTGAA
>PARY01000027.1 GCA_002711715.1 Pelagibacteraceae bacterium
CTCTACTGAGTGGAGAATACATAGAGATATATATCTAAAAAGGAAAGATATTTCTGCAATAATACACACTCATCCTACATTTTCTACAGCTATTGCCTGTATGAATATAAATATACCATCTTTTCATTACATGATTGCAATGGCAGGAAGTAATGATATTAAATGTGCAAAATATGCAACATTTGGCACTGAGCAACTCTCAAAAAATGTTATAAAAGCATTAGAAAATAGAAATGCATGTTTGATGGCAAATCACGGTCTAATTGTTGGAAGTAAGGATTTAAAGATTGCTTCAAAATTAACTGAAGAAGTTGAAAATATATCAAAACAATATTTACAAATCTTAAAATCAGGAAAAAAACCGGTACTTTTAAGTAAAAATGAAATGAAAAAGAATATAAAGAAGATTAAAGATTATAATTATGGAAAAATTTGAATTTAAACATTGAACAAGAAACGAATTATATCTCCATCTTTAACTAAATATTTTTTTCCTTCTTGTCTTGTTTTACCATTTTCCTTTGCTCCTTTTGAGCCACCATATTTTATATAGTCTTCAAAAGATGTTGTTTCTGCACAAATAAAACCTTTTTTAAAATCAGTATGTATAACGCTTGATGCATCAAGGGCTATTGAATTTTTTTTTACTGTCCAAGCTCTTGTTTCCTTTTCACCCGTTGTAAAGTATGTAATTAAATTTAGTTTAATGTAAGATAATTTTATAATTCTATCTAACCCAGAATTATTCCAACCAAGGGAATCTAAGAATTCTTTTTTTTCAACCTCATTTTCCAATTGTGTGATTTGAGACTCTATTTCCGCAGATATAGAAATTATTGTAGATCTATCATCATTTAAATTCTTTTTTATAAGATTTAAATATTTATTATCTTCTAATTTTTCTTTTTCGTTAAGATTACAAATAAATATTTTTGGTTTTATAGATATCAAATTAAAAGTTTTTAAAATTTTTAATTCATCTTTATTAAAATTTAAATTTTTAAGTGATTTTTCTGATATCAAATTTTTTATTATTTTTTCTAAAATTTGAATTTTTTCTTTGTTTCCTTTGTCTTTATCAAGATTCTTTTCAAGTTTTTTTAATTGTTGTTCTGCGCTAACTAAATCTGATAAAATTAGTTCATTTTCAACTATTTCCATGTCTCTTATAGGATCTAAAGAATTTTCGATATGATCAACGTCAGGATCCTCAAAACACCTTATAACATGAAGAATTAAATCTACTTCTTTAATATGTGATAAGAATTTATTTCCCAAACCCTCTCCTTTTGATGCGCCTTTTACTAAGCCTGCTATATCAATAAAGTTTAACTGTGTAGGAACTATATTTTTTGAATTTTCAATTTCACCAATCTTAGCGAGTCTATTATCAGAGACTTCAACTATTGCTTTGTTAGGTTCTATTGTACAAAAAGCATAATTTGATGCTTTAGCATTTTGTGAATTAGTTAAGGCATTAAATAACGTTGATTTTCCAACATTTGGTAAGCCCACTATTCCACAAGAAAATCCCATTTTATTTTTTTGATAGTTTGTTCATTAGTATAGATATATCATTTGCATCAGAACTTATTAAATATTGTAAAAATGAAGTTACCCTATTAATAGAAAATATTATTTCTTTTTCTTCTTTTTTTTCAAAGTTTTCTAAAACAAATTTGTCTACATTTTTATTATTTTTAGGTTTATCAATTCCAATTCTTATTCTTTTATAATTTTTACCTATTACTGTATCAATACTTTTGAGACCATTATGTCCTGCATCTCCTCCTCCAATTTTAATTTTTATTTTTCCTAGGAACAAATCTATATCATCGTGAATTACTAATAAATTTTTTATATTAATTTTATAAAAATCTAAGAATTTTTTTATAGATACTCCTGATAAATTCATGAATTCTTTTGGTTTTAAAGTAAAAATTTTTTTATTGGATAATTCACCTTCAAATACATCGCCAAACTTATTTTTATTTTTTTTTCTAAAATTATATTTTTTTATAATCATATCTATTGCAATATGACCAACGTTATGCCTGTTTTTTTTGTATTTTGACCCCGGATTACCCAACCCAACTAAAAGATACATTTTATTTTTTTTAAAAAAATTATTTTAATGGTAATAAATTTATTTTTTAGAATCTTCTTCTTTTTTAGATTCAGTTTCTTTGGTTTCTTCTGATTTGTCTTCTTTATCTTCTTCACCCTCTTTAGTTTCGGCACCTTCAGCACCTTCAACACCTTCTTCTCCTTCTTCCCCTTCAGTTTCAGGTTCTTCTTCTACAGGCATAACTGTCGGCGCTGCAATAGTTGCTATAGTGAAATCTCTATCAGATATTTGAGGAACAACATTCTCTTCTAACTTTATATCACTCATATGTATAACTGAACCAATCTCTAAATTAGCTAAATCTGCTTCTAGCTTTTCAGGGATACTATTAATTTTACAAATCAAATCAACTTCTCTTCTAACAACATTTAAAACACCACCACCTTTTAAACCAGGTGATTTATTATCATTAACAAAATCAATAGGAACAGATATATTTATTTTTGATTCATTATTTACTCTTAAAAAATCAATATGGATAGGCTTGTCATTCAAAGGATCTGTTTGTATTTCTCTTGGTAAAACTTTTATTTCTTTCTTATCTAATTTCACACTGAAAACAGTTGAAAAAAAACTAGTTCTTGATAATTCTTTAACAATTTTTGGATAATCAACTGTAATGTATCTAGGTTCTTTTTTATCTCCATATATAACAGCTGGAANTTTTCCCATATTTCTTAACTGTTTACAATTGCTTTTACCAATTTTATCTCTACTAACAATATCTAAATTAACTTCTTTCATTTTACAATATTAAAAAAGATAATTAGTTTATAGTTAAATACATTAAAATTTCAACATTTTAATATAATTTTATTTAATCAAACAAAACTGAAACAGATTTTTCGGTACTTATTCTTTTAATAGCTTCACTTAANAAAGTAGCAACTGATAATACGNTAATTTTTGTTGAATTTTTTATACTTTGTATTGGATCAATGCTATCTGTTACAACAAGTTTTTTTATTGGAGATTTTGAAATTCTTGCTATCGCTTTATCTGAAAAAACTCCATGGGTTATATAGGCAGAAATATCTTTTCCACCTTTNNTTTTAATTGCTTTAGCAGCATTACANAATGTNCCCGCTGAATCTACAATATCGTCAACAATTATACATGTTTTATCTTTTACATTTCCTATTANATTCATAACTTCTGATTTACCTGGTTCAGCTCGTCTTTTATCCAAAATNGCTATATCGNTTTTTAATTGAGTAGCAATTTCCCTGGCTTTTGTTATACCNCCNACATCTGGTGATACAAAAGTAATATTTTTTTTGTAATTTTTTTTAATGTCTCTAATAAAAATTGGAGAACTGTAGAGATTATCAGTAGGTATATCAAAAAAACCTTGAATTTGACCTGCATGTAAATCTAGAGTAAGTACCCTATCTGCGCCGGCATTAGTTATTAAGTTTGAAACAAGTTTTGCTGTTATAGGTGTTCTTGGCCCAGTTTTTCTATCTTGTCTAGCATAACCAAAATAAGGAATAACAGCTGTAATTCTTTTTGCCGAACCTCTTTTTAGAGCATCAATTGTAATTAGAAGTTCCATTAAATTATCATTTGCTGGATATGAAGTTGATTGAATAACAAACACATCTTCTCCTCTTACATTTTCAAGGATTTCAACAAAAATTTCCATATCAGCAAATCTTTTAATAATAGATTTACATAATGGTTTTTTTAATTTTTTAGCTATAGATTCTGCTAAATTAGTATTGCTATTACAGGTGACTAGTTTCATTTATTTTTTAATACCATTTATTGATATAACTGAAAGACATCTTCCATAGTCTTTTTCTTTAGATATTAATGATCTTCTATAACTAAAAAAGTTTTTTTTATCTTTAAATGTATCAAATGATCCAAATAAAACTTTTTTAACTCCAAAATTTTTTATTTTTTCAATAATGTAAAATTTTAAATCAAAATTCATCATATTTTTCTTTATTAAAAAAAATTTTTTATTTTGTGAATTTTCAATAATAAATTTCTTAAAAAAATCATTATTTACTTTATAGGACTCTTTTCCAATACAAGGGCCTATACATGATATTATGTTGTCTAATTTGGACCCACATTCAAGCATTAATTTTATAGTATTTTGTATAATCCCATTTTGAGCACCTTTCCAACCCGCATGTACAGCTGAAATGATGTTTTTTTTACAGTCAAAAAAAAAAATTGGAGCGCAATCAGCTGTTAAAATACCAAGNACAATTTTATTTGATTTAGTTAACAAACCATCGGCAGCAATATTTTTATTTATTGAATTTTCATTTACTATCTCAATTTTATTACTATGAGTTTGATTAGGGATTATAAGTTTTTTTTTATTTAAATTAATTTTTTTTAAGGCAATAACTCTATTTTTCAATACATTTCTTTTTTTATCTTTAGTATTTAATCCGCAATTAAGAGATTTATATATCCCATTACTCGTTCCTGTTTTTCTAGAAAAAAAAGCACATTTGATATGTGAGTATTTATTTGTTTCTTTAAAAATAAACATTATTAAAAACCTACTAAGTTATTTATTTTTTTGTTACTAATTGAAATTACATTAAAAATTTCTCCCATTTTTTTTTTATTTATTAAAAAATCTAAACTATTTTGTATTTTTTTTTTTTGCTTANTATTTGCATTTTTAATCAGAATTTCAGCTCTAAATAAAATACCTAAATTAATAAGAAATTTTCTTTGACTTATTGGACCATGACTATTCAGATTAAATTTGTTTGAAATTTTTTTAATTAAATTAAAATTTACATGTGTGCTTATATCTGAATTTCCAATTTCTTTTAAAGGACTTATTATTTTTTGATTTTTAATACTTTTTAGAGAACTTTGAAATTTTTTATTTTTTACATAATCAACAATTAAACAAGTGCTTTTTGTTTTTTTTATTTTGTTAAATAAATTTTCTAAAAAACTTAACATATTGAAAGGGATTTCGTATATTGAACCTATTTTTTTACACTTCTTTTTTTTTGGTAAAAACTTTTCAAGTATGGTTGGATTAATTGAGTAAGAGATAAAAAAAGATTTTTTTTTTTTATTGTAGTTTAACATTCTTTCTCTCCACCCTATTTTTGTAAGTTGAATTTGTTTAATAGGTAAAGCATCAAAAAATTCATTAGCGATTAAAACAAAAGGTGTTTCTGGAATATCATTTAGNTTTTTTATCCATTTAATTTTTTTTAATATTTTATTTTCTATTTTTAATAAAGTTTTTTTTTGAATTTTTTTTAAAAAAGGACTTATTTCAAAAAGATAAATCTGATTACATTTTTTAATAAATTTAGGATATAATTTTATTACTCTTAAAAAATCTGCCATTAAAATACCGCTTCCAGGCCCTAACTCAATTATATTAAATTTTTTTGGCTCACCTATTTTTTTCCAGCATTCTATAGTCCAAAGAGCTATGAGTTCCCCAAACATTTGACTAATTTCTGGTGAGGTAACATAGTCTTTTTTTTCTCCAAATGGTAAATGGTTATTGTAGTAACCAAATTTTGAATTTAAATTAGCTTCTAAAATGAAGTCTGAAATACTAATTGGCCCAAAGTTTAAAATCCTTTTTTTTAAAATTTCTTCTAAATTTTCCATTTATTTTTTTTTTAAAAATAAAATAATTCCTATAATAAAAAAAATTATAGAATAAATCTGCCCTAAGCTTAAATTAAGGAATTGTAATCCTATGTGTGGATCAGGTTCACGGAAGTACTCACAAGTAAACCTAAAAGAACTATAGAATATTAAAAAAAATGAAGATATAAGGCCGTTTTTATAAATTAATATTTTTTTATTTTGTAAAAAAAATAAGATTATAAATAGTAATGCGCCTTCAAGGATTGCTTCATAAATTTGGCTAGGGTGTCTTGGAATATTATCAATGTGGTTAAAAATAATTCCAATTTTTTTTTCTGTTACTCTTCCAACTAATTCACCATTGATAAAATTAGCAATCCTGCCAAAAAATATACCTATCGGTGCTGCGCAAGCTATAAGATCAGAGAAAACAAAAAAATTAATTTTTTTCTTAAAACTAAAAAAAAGCGTACTTAATATTATACCTATCAATCCACCATGAAAAGCCATTCCTCCTTTCCATACTTTCATAATTTCTAGGGGATTGGAGAAATAGTAAACTGGATTGTAAAGAACAACATAACCAATTCTTCCTCCTATAATTACGCCAAATATAGAATAAAATAAAAAATCATTTATTAAATTATTATTTAAATTTATTTTATGTTTTGAATTTAAATATTTTATATATTGAATACCTAGAATAAATCCAAGTATATAAGCTATTGAGTACCATCTTATATCTAGAGGGCCTATCGAAAAAATAATTGGATCTATATTTGGAAATATAATTTTAAATCTCCATTATTTAATAGTTATCTTTATTTTCTTTTACAAATAATTTTATCCCATTTTCAAGGTCTTTAAATTTTTTTTTATATCCATTTTTTTTTAGTTTATTAATATTAGCTTTAGTAAAGTATTGATAATGTTTTCTTAGATTTTTTGGTGTAGTAATAAAATTTATTTTTTCTTTTTTTTTTAATTGTTTGAATAAAATTTTTATTGTATCTAAAAAAGTTCTTGCTCTACCAGTCCCAACATTGAATAATCCAGATTTTTTTTTATTTTTATAAAACCATAAAATTACACTAATGCAATCACTTATATGTACAAAATCTCTTTTTTGTTCTCCATTCTTAAAATTTTTATTATGAGATTTAAAAAGATTTATTTTTTTATTTTTTCTAATTAAAGGAGTTAAATAAGAAATAATGCTCATTTGTTTTTTTTTATGTTTTTCATTTTTTCCATAAACATTAAAAAATTTTAAACCAACACATTGAATTGGTAATTTTTCTTTTTTTTTTATTTTTTTTGAAATATGTAAATCAAAAAAGTGTTTACTTTTACCGTAGAAATTAAGCGGTTTTAATTTATTTAAATAAGCATAGTTTTCTTTATCATTAAAACCATTAGACCCATCACCGTATGTAGATGCGCTAGACGCATAAATTAGTCCTATTTTATTGTATGTACAAAATTCTAAAATTTTAATTGAGAATTCTAGATTATTTTTTAAAAGTTTTTGAAAATCTACAGATGTTGTTGCAGAAATTGCTCCTAAATGAAAAATATACTTTATTTTTTTTTTATTTTTTTCTAAAAAATTAAAAAAATTTGATGGTGAAATTATCTTTTTATATTTTGCTTTTTTTAAGTAGTTTTTTTTTAATACAGAATTCGCTATATCACATATTATTATATTATTTTGGTTAATTTTATTTAGTCCATAAACAAGATTTGAACCTATAAAACCTGCACCGCCTGTAACGATTATCATATTTTAATTAATTTAAAAATTAGTTGATAATTAATAATTATATCAATAGCAAGCAATTTAATTAAAGATAAAAAAAAATCAAAATAAAAAAGTTTTGATATAACACAATATATAGTATAATTATACATATTATATACAATATATATTAAAAAATGACCTCTTCATTTACTGATTTAAGTGATTCTAAATCACACCCAATTAATCTTTTAGAAAAGATAATAATTTCAAAAAATTGGGTATTTGAAAGACCTATTGAAGATGAGATTTATATTGAAGTTCCAACAAAATATTCAAATTTAATAATTCAAGTTACTTGGTTAAAAAATCAAAGTAGAATTGAAATTAGAACTTTTTTTTATAATAAAATGGATTTTTCAGATAATATTGAAATTTATAAGTTACTAAATCTTATAAATAATAAAATTGATTATGGGCACTTTATCCTTAATGAAAATAGTTACCCAACATTCAAAAATTCCATAATTGTTCAAGATCATATAAATATAAAATTNGNTTTATTAAGAGAAGTTTTAAATTATGCTATATTAGAAAGTGAAAAATTTTTCCCTATTCTTCAACTAGTACTTTGGGGTGGTAAAAAAGCAGAAGAGGCAATTTTGTTTTTTGATTTTAAAACAGAAGGTAAAGCATAATTGAAATATGAATTACTTATTATTGGCTGTGGNGAAATNGGNANATCNTTAATTGACGGNTGGCTAAATAAAAGTAAGNAATTTTATAAAAAAATTTATCGTATNAATGTTTTAGAAAATGATTTAAAAAGAGAAAATCTACTAAAAAAAAAATATAAAAAAAAAATATATTTTATTGATGTCGATAAAATAAAAACAATCAAAAAAAAATTTAAATACGTTTTTTTATCATTTAAACCTAAAAATTTAAATTATAATTTGAATCTTTATAAAAATTTATTTGATAAAAATACAATATTTTATTCGGTACTTGCTGGAAAAAAACTATTAGATATACAAAATTTTTTTCCTGTAAATAAAAATATAATTCGTCTAATGTTAAATACTCCAGTTTCAGTTAATAAGGGCACTATAATTTTTTATTCTTTAAAAAAAAAAATAAATCAAAATGAATTATTTTTACTTAATTTAATTGGAAATATTTATAAATTAAAAAATGAAAGATTCTTTAATTTAATAACTGCGATAGTTGGTACTGGTCCTGCTTATTTTTATTATTTACTTGAATCTATGGAAAAAACAGCAATAAGTCATGGTTTAGATAAATCTTTTTCAAAACAAATTTTAAAAGCAACATATGTTGGAACTGCAAAAATGATTAGTAATATTGAAAAAAATTTTAATGATTTGCGAAAAGATGTAACAAGTAAGGGAGGNACAACNGAAGCNGCTATTAAACGATTAAAAAAAAATAANTTTNAAAAATTAATTTATAATTCTATAAAAGATTCAATAAAAAAAGCTAAATCTTTGGGTNAAAAAAAGTAAAATAAGTCTTAATTAAAAAAAATGCAAAAACTAAAAAAAAAAATAGAAGATATTTTTTTAAAACTTTTATTAAAACAAGATTTTCATGANATTGAAATTTCTGAAATACAAAAAAAAACAAAAATTCCTTCAAAAAAATTTTTTCAATTGTTTAAAACAAAAGAAGACATTATCATTTCTTTTTTTAAAAGAATTGACCAAAATTTAGAAAAAAAAATAAAAAAACTAGGTCTAGGAAATAATGTTAAAGATAATTTATTTGAAATATGTATGACAAGAATAGATTTACTTTATCCTTATAAAAAAAACCTATATAATTTTTATTTATCTTTTCAAAAAGAACCAAATTTATTTATAAAATTGTATGAAAGTTTTTTTAAAAGTATGGAAAATAATTTAAAATTAAGTCGAATTAATTTAGAACCAATAAAAAAAAAATTAAAAATTTTCATTTTTTCTTTTTTATATTTGTCGATAATTTATGAATGGTTTAAAGAAAGCTCAAATAATAATGAAAAAATTATGGCTTCTTTAGATAAAAGACTATCATTAATTGAGAATATTCTTATATAGGAAGATAAATTTTTGCTCTTAATCCTCCAAGAGGTGATTTATCTAAAAAAAAATTACCTCCATGATTATTAATAATATCTGCTGCTATTGTTATACCTAATCCTATCCCACCTGTTTCTCTATTTCTTGAGGTTTCAACTCTATAAAACGGCTGTAAAACTTTCTTTCTTTCTACTTTTGAAATTCCTGGCCCATCATCATCAATAATTATTTCAACATAATTTTTTTTTTTATTACAAATGATTTCTATATTTTTACTAAATTTTAAACTATTAGACAGTAAATTATTGATACATCTTTTAATTGAATTTAATCTAATAGATATATTTATTTTTTTTCCGTTATTAAAATAAATATTTTTNTTTGCATATCTTTTTTTTATTAAATTAAGCAAATTTATNATATTAACTTTTTTAATTTTTTCTTTTTCTTCGCCTTTTGCGTATTTTAAATATTCTTCTACCATTTCTTCCATTTCTACTAAGTCTTTTTTTAAACCGCTTTTATTTAATTTTTGTAATTCTAAATTTAATTTCATTCTTGTTAAAATAGTTCTAATGTCATGAGATATTGAAGAAAACATTTTATTTCTTTGTGTTATTGAGTTTTCAATTCTTTCCTTCATTATTTTAAATGCATTTGAGACTCTTCTAACCTCGCGTGCGCCTGATGGTTTAAAGTTCCCTATATTCTTACCCTTCCCAAACCGATCTACTGCGATAGCTAATTTACGTATAGGTTTAATTTGATTTTTAAGAAATAACAATGCAATGATAAATAGTATTACAGATGCACTAATCATCCATAATATAAAAATATAAGTTGTAGAACTATAAATTCTTTTTTTATTAGCATAAAATTCAAGAACACCGTCATCTAGCTCAACCATCACAGTTATTAGTTTTTTTTCATCATTTATATTTAAATTAAATCTTTTATTTAAAGGATCTAGATTTTTAAATAAATATTTTTCAAGTTCCGATGTTTTTTGCTTATATTTATCAAATTTTAATCTTTCATTTTTTTTATAAAAAGTTTCTAATTGTAATTTTTCTGAAACATTATTTAAGGACCATTTTTGGTTTTCTATTGATTTATTTCTTTCAAAAGATTCTACAATTAATGTTATATCTTGAACAAAATCAATGGTTCTATGTCTTGTGATTGTGTCCCAATGTCTATTATAAAATATTATTGTGATTATTAATTCCAAAACAATAAGCGGAACTACTAAAATCAATACCGACCTTCCTAAAAGTGTTTGTGGTAAAAACTTTTTAATCATAATTTTATTCAATTTTTAGGACATATCCTCTGCCTCTAACTGTTTGTATGTATGTTGGAAATTTTTTATTATTTTCAATTTTATTTCTTAATCTTGTAATTTGAACATCTAATGCTCTACTAGTATTTGGAATATTTAAAATTTTAGATAAATCATATCTAATTATAGGTTTCCCATTATTTTTTGCTAAAATATGTAGCAGTTGCGCCTCGCTAGAAGTAAGAGTAAAAATTTTTCCATTTTTTTTTAGTATTTCTTTTTTTAAGTTAAAAGAATATGGTCCAAATTTAACAATTTCTCCTTTCTGTTTAGTATATTTATTTTTTTGTATTAGATTTCTCATTCTTAACAGTAATTCTTTTGGTTCAAATGGCTTAGCCAAATAATCACTTGCACCAATTTCAAGGCCTTTAATTCTATCTTCAGGACTACCTAATGCACTTAACAAAAGTATAGGTGTTTTAAAATTATTTTTTTTTAGTGAATTAGTTAATTTGAGACCAGATTCACCAGGCATCATTATATCAAGAATAATTAAATCAAATTCAATATTTTCAATTTTTTCTCTAGCCATTAAAGCATTCGCCGCAGTACTTACTCTAAAATTATTCTTAATTAAATAATCATTAACTAACTGTAAAATTCTTTTGTCATCATCTACAATCAATATATGTGGTAAATTTAATTTCATATTTTATTTCTTAATATTGTTTTAGAAGTTTTACTTAATAAATTTAATAAAATTTTTTTAAACCCATTTATAGAATCTTTTCCAGCATTTTTATATGCATTAGCAATATTATTTATTTGTTTGTTAGTAATTTTTTTTTCTATTTTTAAACCTTTTTTTGTTAAATAAATATTTTTGTTTCTTTTGTCTTTTTTTGATTTTTTTAATGTAATAATTTCATCACTCTTAAGCTTCTTTATTATTTTTGATAAACTTTGTTTTTTTATATCCAAAATTATAAGCAAATCTTTAATTGTTAGATAATAATTATTTGAAGCTAGAAAAATAACTGCAAAATGTGTTTTGTTATACCCAAATTTCTTTAATAAGAAACTAATATTTCTATCAAAATCTTTTATTGCAAAAAATAACAATTCCAAAGCTATTTTAAGTTCTCTATTTTTTAAAAACAAAGGGTTGAAAATATTATTTAAGTTTGCCATTTTTTATTTATATATATGTTTTATATTTAATATATATTTTAATAAAAAAATTTTTTTTATTTCTTTTAATTTAAAAAAAAATGCTAAAAGTAAAGAATTTTGATAATAGACTTGGATTTATTTGGCTAGATGGGAGATTTGTAAAGTGGAATCAAGCCAAGCTACATGTTTTAAGCCACGGCCTTCATTATGCAAGTTGTGTTTTTGAAGGTGCTAGAGTATATAATGGAAAAATTTTTAAACTTAACGAACACACAAAAAGGTTATTTTTTTCATCAAAAACTTTAGGTTTCAAATTACCTTATAGGGAAAAAGTAATAAATAAAGCGTGTGAAGAAATAGTTAAGAAACAGAAGATACAAAATGGTTATTTAAGACCTTTTGCATGGCGTGGAAGCGAAATGATGGCTATTTCGGCTCAAAATACTACTATACATGTAGCAATAGCAACATGGGAAATGTCTACTTATTTTGATAAAAGAAAAAAATTTAACGGCATTAAACTTAAAACATCCGAATGGATAAGACCTCCTTCTAATACAGCACCTACTCAAGCCAAAGCAGCAGGATTATACATGATATGCACCTTAAGCAAACATATTGCAGAAAAAAAGGGATTTGATGACTCTTTAATGTTAGATTCTAATGGTTATGTAGCAGAATCTACAGGTGCAAATATTTTTTTTGTAAAAAATAATAAATTATACACACCAATAGCAGATTGTTTTTTAAATGGTATAACTAGACAAACAGTTATTAAATTGGCAAAAAAAAACAATATTAAAATTATAGAAAAAAGAATCTTGCCAAGAGAATTATTAAAAGCAGACGAAATTTTTTTAACAGGTACCGCAGTTGAAATCACACCAATATCTCAAATAGATAGTAAAAAATTTAATGTAGGAGAGGTTACAAAAAAACTTATATCGCTTTTTAGTGATTTAGTAGAAAAAAATTAATAATTTATCTTAATTTTTTTTTCATCCTTTTTTTTAGATTTTACAAATAATTTTTTATTCCTTTGTTGCTCAATTTTCCAAAAAGGAGCTTTAACTTTTAAATAATCTATAATGAANTCACATGCTTTAAATGCGTTGTTACGGNGCTGGGCTGCNGTTCCAACATANACAATATTTTCTCCAGGCTTAATTTTTCCATATCTATGAATTATAATACAGTTATTTAGCCTCCATTTTTTTGTTACATAAATTTCAATTTTTTTAATCTCTTTTTCTGTCATTTCTGGATAATGTTCAATTTCTATATATTGAATTTTTCCTGAATTATTTTTAGGTCTAGCAATTCCAATAAAATTTACAACTGCACCAATTTCTTTTTTTAATAATTTTTTATTTTCTTCTGCGATATTAATTTTTTGTTTTTGAACTTTTATCATTTATCCTCCTGTGAAAGGTGGAAAAAAAGCTATTTCATCTTTATTCTTAATTTTACTGCTTTTATTAACAATTTGATGATTAATCGCACAACGAATATTTTTTGATTTTAAAAATACTTTTTTATGTTTTATGCTTTTTGCNCTCAACCATTTAATTAAGTTATCAATATTTTTTATACTAGCNGGAGGCNTAACATTTTCTTCTGAGGTTCCTAGAGTTTCTTTTAACCAGGAAAAATAAATTATTTTCATATTAGTATTTCACTATATGGAACAAATCTAATTTTTGTTCCTTTTTTTAAATAAGTTAATTTTTCCGGAAGTTCTATNAAACCATCTGTTTCTACCATTGAAGTGAAAACTCCTGATCCTGATTTAGGATAATTTTTTATTTTTATTTGGCCATTTAAATTTTTTGATATTGTTACTCTTAAAAACTCTTTTCTTCCACTTTTNTTTTTAAAATTAAAATCCGTTGTAACAATAAAGTTTTTTTCTTTTGGCGACGAAAAACCTGACAATTTATTTATTGTAGGTAAAGCTATTTTTAAAAAGGTAATCATTACAGAAACAGGATTTCCTGGCAATCCAATGAATGATTTTTTAAAAATATTACCAAGCGCAACAGGTCTTCCTGGCTTAATTGCTATATTCCAGAAATTTAGAGAACCGTTTTTTTCTATCACTTTTCTTACATAATCTTCTTCACCAACAGACATACCGCCCGTTGTTATGATTAAATCACATTCTTTGGATATTTTTTTTAAAGTATTTTTGATTAATTTTTCATTGTCCTTTTTTATACCATAGTCTTTTACTGAACAATTAATTGTCTTCAACAAATTTTTCAAACAATATCTATTTGAATCATAAATTCCACTATTTGATGTTTTTGTACCTGGTTCGTATAATTCATTTCCTGTTGTAAATATTCCTACAGTTAATTTTTCAAATACGTCTATTTCTTTAATTCCTACTGATGCTATTAATGCAATGTCCTGAGCCTTTAATTTT
>PARY01000028.1 GCA_002711715.1 Pelagibacteraceae bacterium
ATTTGGTTATAGAATTGGAATGTTATCTGCGGGAGCTGGAGCTTTATACTTAGCNTCNTTTTATGAATGGTCGNTAGTTTATATTTTAATGTCTCTNCAAATTTTAATTGGNNCATTTGCNATTTTAATTTCTANAGAACCNGAACAAGGANNNTTNATTGATNTANAAAAGNNAAAANATATTTTGNNNTGGTTTNANNANTCTGTANTTAATCCATTTCGTGATTTTATGAAAAGAGGTAATTGGATAATAATTTTATTGTTTGTTGTTTTATATAAATTTGGCGATGCTCTTGTTAGCGTTGTGGCCAACCCTTTTTATATTGAAATGGGATTTAGCAAAATTGAAATAGCAAACGTTAGTAAAATTTTTGGACTNGCAGCAACTCTTATAGGGGCATTTATTGGNGGAATTATTGTTACTCAATNTGGAATTTTTAAAAGTTTGCTTTTATGNGGTATTTTACAAATGTTATCTAATTTATTTTATGCTGTTCAAGCTTATATCGGAGACAACATTGGTTTTTTAATTGTAACTATTGGTTTTATGGATCTTGCAAGTGGAATGGGAACCGCTGCTTTTATTGCTTATTTATCAAGTCTTTGTAATATTCGCTATACTGCCACGCAATATGCTCTTTTGTCTGCCCTAGCTTCTGTTGGAAGGACATTTCTTTCTTCACCTGGTGGATATTTGGTAGATACAATTAATTGGATTCCGTTTTTTATTTTTACTTCTATTGCTGCAATTCCTGGAATTTACTTACTTATAGTTCTAAAGAAAAAAAATAGCCAATTTTAAGTATTAATGGATAAAAAAACATATTTTAAAAAACTTAAGTAATAAATTTGTAATATTTTTGACAATTTTTTGTAGTACAAATTTACTATTTTTAAGTTTAAGTCTATTAATAAATTTGATAGGAAATGATTATAAAAAAAAATTTAATAATAACTTCAGCATTAATTGCAATTAATTTAATATCAGTTGTTAGTGCAGGCACGTGGCTTAAGTGGGAGTCTAAAAATAAAAATATTAAAGGTCAAATCTTTGGTAGAATTAACATTCAATCAGGGGTTACCGATACTGATGATAGTACAAATACAATAACCACTAACAGCGATTATTTATATTATAGAAGAATTAGGATTGGTGCATCAGGTCAAATTGGTCCAGTTTCATTTAAAATTGAACCTGATTTTGCATCATATATGGAGACTGTTTCAGATAGCAATGTTGATTTTAAAGATGTTTGGGTTGGGTATCAATTTAAAATGTTTGATATTAAACATAAGTTTATATTAGGCAATGACCAAAAACCTTGCGGTTTGGAGATTCAAAATAGTAGTCGTTTTACGAATCATATTGAGCGCCATGGGACATTAAGTTCTTGGTGTCAAGGTGAGCGTAGCAAAGGTTATAGGTTACATTCAAGTAGTAAAAATTGGACAACGCATTTAGGCTATTCTGTTGGCGAAGGTAAAAATTCTGACACAGATTTAACACATGGTACTTATGGTGTTCGTGCAACTTATTCACCACTAGCATTTAATAAAAAAGATAAACAATGGTTACACACAGGCTTTATGTGGGGATACAATAAAACAGACGGAAGTGATAATGACTGGGGTTCTAGTAGGACCGATGCATCCAGGTTTATCAGTTCTGGACCAAGACTAAATATTTTGAAAACTGGTGAACATAAAGATGCCACACGTTACGGTATTGAACTTGCTTTTGGCCAAGGTCCATTAGATGTTCAATATGAAAGAATGTGGATGTCAGTTGATGGTTGTGGAGGTGATTCTTTAACAGGAGGATCTTGTACTTCTATTGGTACGGAATACGATTTTAGTGCATGGTCGCATTACGTTACTGCTTCTTACTTTTTACCTTTTGGACAAGGTAAAATAATGAGAGCTTATAATCCTGAAAAAGGTAGTTATGAAAGAATTAAAGTTAGCAATGCTGCGATGGTTGCGTATCGTTATGGATATCAGGATTATGCAGATGCTGCAAATAATAAGACTAGAGGAGATATAGCAGATCACACATTTACTCTTAATTATTTCTTTAATCCATATCATAGCGTTCAAGTAGAATACTATAGAGCTACGTTTGACTTTTCAGATGCAACAAACACATCTGATAAAGCTGATGTATTTCAATTAAATTGGAGAACTGATTTTTAATTAAAATCAGCTAGCCATGCTAGCGATAAGCTTAAAGCATTTGCTCTTATTTCTGCTCTTTCAGCATCAGGAGCAGGTATCAAACCTTTTTCTTGTAAATAACCGCCAGTTCCAAATGCTTTTTCACTCGTAAATTCAGCAATATACTCGTTCATACCAGGAATTTTACCTACATGTGCATTTTTAATATAAAAATATAAAGAACGAGAAACTGGATATTTACCAGAAGAAATATTCTCAAAAGTTGGAGTGTTACCTTCTATTATTGAGCCCTGTAATTTGTCTTTATTTTGGTTTAAAAAACTATAACCAAAAACTCCCAAGGCTTTAGGATTTTGATCTAATTTTGCAACGATCAAATTATCGTTTTCTCCAGCTTCAATATATGCACCGTCTTCACGAATTGTTCGACAAAGTTTTTTGAAAGCTTTTTTATCAGTTTTTTTTATTTCTTTTATAGATGGAAATTTTTTGCAACCATCTTGCAGTGCAAGTTCTACAAAAGCATCACGAGTTCCAGAAGTTGGAGGAGGTCCTAAAACTTCAATTTTTATGTCAGGCAGGGATGGATCAACATCTTTCCAAGTTTTATGTGGATTTGGAATAATTTTTCCGTCAATCATTATATTTTTACCAATAGCTAACCAAATATGTTTTCTGTCAAGATTCATTTGTTCAGAATTTTTAGAGTTTGCTATAACAATTCCGTCATAACCAATTTTAACTTCTGTGATATCAGTTATACCGTTTTCAGCACATTTTTTTATTTCTTTACTTTTAATACGTCTAGAGGAATTAGTAACATCTACATGTCTAGGACCAATCCCCTGACAAAATATTTTTAAACCGCCTCCTGATCCTGTACTTTCAACAACAGGAGTTTTAAATTTAGTTGATATACCAAATTTTTCTGCAACTACAGTTGCAAAAGGATAAAGAGTACTGGATCCTACAATCCTTATTTGGTCCCGAGCTTGTGATAGAGTAGTTGTTAATAATATTGTTGTGGTAATTAAGAGATATTTATTGAGTTTCTTCATATATAATACCTATAAGTTTTAAAATAATATAATACCAGTTTAAATTTCAGCATTTTTTCATTACAGTTTTATGACATAAATGAAAAAAATTTATTACTCTGTTTTTAGTACTGAAAATCATGTAAAGCAAAGTATAAAATAATTAATAAAAGGACTTAAAGATTGTGTTTTATACATTAAAGGATTTAAATTTTAAAAAATTTTTTTTAAAAACAAAAAAAAAGGTAGCTTTTAACCCAAATTTATTTTTTATAGAATTAAAAAAGTTTTATGAAAATAGAAATAAAAAATTATTAGATAATTTTGAAAAAAAAAATAATGGATTAGAATTAGCAAATACTCGTTCTAACCTTTTAGATCAAATTATTTCTAAATGTTATAATTATTATTTTTTAGAATTAAAAAAAAATAGTAAAAATTTTAGATGTTCTATAGTTGCAACCGGTGGTTTTGGGAGAAAAGAATTAGCACCATACTCTGATATTGATATTCTTTTTCTTCATTCTTTAAAAAGTAAAAAAAATTTGGAAGATTTTGTAAAACTTGTATTACACACTCTATGGAATTTAGGATTAAAAGTTGGTTANGCTACAAGAACACCNAAAGAATGTATTTTATATAGTAAAAAAAAATTAGANGTTTGTACTTCTATTTTAGAAAGTAGATTTATNNNTGGTGANAAAACTATTTATGAAAGTTTAACGAAGCAATATAAGANCNATATTATAGAAANNTATANAAAAAAATTTATAAAATCAATTTTTTCAGAAAGAAAAAAACGCTTGATTGAAACAGGTGATACTAGATATCTGTTAGAACCAAATGTTAAAAACGGGAAAGGAGGTATAAGAGATTTACAAACTTTAGATTGGATAGGAAAATTTGTTTATAAAATAACTAAATTACAAGATTTAATAAATTATAAAATACTAGATAAAAACTCTCTTAATTCTTTTTTAAAAGCAAAAAAATTTTTTTGGACTGTAAGGTCTCATTTACATATTCTTTCTGAGCGAGCAAATGAACAATTGAATTTTGAGTATCAAAGCCTCATAGCAAAAAAAATTGGATATAAAAAAACTAAAGCATTATTACATGTGGAAAAATTTATGAAAGATTATTTTTTTACTGCTAAAAGAGTTAGCGATTTAATTAGAATATATTGCACTTTAATAGAAGATAAGGAAAAATTAATTCCTGGAGTAAAAATAAAAAAATCAAAGGAAATAAAAATTAATAATTTTGTTATAAAAAATAAAAGAATTGATTTTTCAAAAAATTTTAAATTTAAAAATATTATCTTAAATAATTATAAATCTTTTTTTGAAATTATAGAAATTGCACAAAAAAAAAATATAGATGTACATCCAAAAGCAGCAAGTTTTATATTGGATAATGTAAAAAGAATAAAAAATAAAATTAGTGGAAAAAAAGAATTTTTATTATCATTTCTAAAAATTTTAACTTCTAAAAATAATACAGAAAAATTTTTAAAATTGATGAGCGATTTAGGACTTCTTGGAATTTTAATTCCTGATTTTAAAAGAATATCCGGACAAATACAGTTTGGAGGTTTTCACACTTATACTGTGGACGAACATACATTAAAAGCCATTGGTTACATTAATGATATGCAAGTAAAAAAAAATATTAAAGAAAATTTATTATATAATAAAATATTTTCTGAAATTATTTCTTCAAAAATTCTTTACATCGCAATGTTTTTTCATGATTTAGGTAAGGGAACTGGATATGATCACTCAATTGTTTCAAGTGAAATTGCAAAAAAATTTTGCTCTTTTATTGAAATTGATCAAACTGAAAAAAATACAATTGCATGGTTAATTAAAAACCATTTATTGATGAATAAAATTTCTCAAAAAAGAGATATAGATGATATGAACACGATCTTTGAATTTGCAAAAAAAATTCAATCACAAGAAAGGTTAAAATTATTATTTATTTTTACTGTNGCGGATATGAAAGCAACTGGAAAATCAATATGGAATACTTGGAACAAATTTCCTTTAGAGCAACTTTTTTTAAAAACAAGAAATTTACTTATTGGTAGTTCGATTAATGCAAATANAGAAGCAGTTAAAATTATTAAATTAAAATTAGAAAATAATAAAAATTTATCTTCAAAAAAANAAATTAGTAATTTAATAAAAATTTTACCTAATGAGATTTATTTAAATAATAATCAAAAAAAAATAATTGAATTTCTAAAAATAATTCAAAAGTATGAAAAAAAAACATGTATACAATTTTCTCAGGATAAAAATAGATTAGCAACAGAAATAACGGTTTATACAAAAGATAAACCAGGTTTATTATATAAATTGTCAGGAGCCGTATCTGTTTCTGGTTTTAATGTTATAGAAGCCAAAGTATCTACCTTGAAGAACGGAATGGCATTGGATGTTTTATGGGTTAGAGACTTAAATGGCTTAATGTTGGACAATCTATANCACGCCCCTAAATTAAAAGAAATTATGTATAAAATTTTATCAAATAATTTTTCATTAAAAGAAAAAATAGAAAATGAAAAAAATAAATATTTGAAAAAAAATTTATTTAATATAAATACTAAAATGTTCGTTGATAATAATATGAGCAAAAAACATACAATTTTAGAAATAAATACTTTTGATAGAATTGGCTTAATTTATGATTTAACAANAAAATTATATAAATTAGGATTTAAAATAAGTAGTGCTAAAACTNTANCAATAGGAAAAAGAATAAATAATATTTTTTATATTCANGATTTTAAGGAAAATAAAATAGAATCTGNTTATAAAATTAGTAAATTAAAAAGAAATATTATATCGTTATTAAAGAATTAGTTTTTCTAATAAATTTAAATGAAATTAATAAAGCCTTTTTTAACAATAAGCGGTTTTACATTTATAAGTAAAATTTTAGGGTTTGTAAGAGATATTTTAATAGCTGCTTTTGTTGGAGCNGGAATTATTGCAGATGTTTTTTTTGTAGCTTTTAAGCTTCCTAATTTTTTTAGAAGNTTGTTTGCAGAGGGAGCNTTTTCTGCTGCTTTTATACCAATTTTTTCTTCAATATTAAAAACAANTGGAAGATCTAAAGCAATACAATTTGGTTCAGAAGTTTTATCNNTACTTTTTTTTATTCTTTTTATAATCATAATAATTTTTGAGTTTTTAATGCCCTTAGTTGTGTACTTTTTAGCACCAGGTTTTGCTCAAGATCCAATTAAACTAAATTTATTAGTTGAATTATCTCGTATAACTTTTCCATATTTATTTTTTATTTCTCTAGTTTCTTTATATACAGGAGTGNTAAATTCTTTTAATAGATTTGCAGCGGGCGCTGCTGCTCCAATATTTTTAAATCTAACTTTTATAGTATTTATACTTTGTTTCGAAGAAATGTTTAAGACAAAAGGCCATATGTTATCCTGGGCCGTTTTTTTTGCCGGGCTTATTCAATTAATTTTTTTAGTATTTACGATATTTAAAAATGATCTACAAATTTTTTTTGTTANGCCAAAATATTCTAAGTATATTAAAAAATTATTTAAACTAATTATACCGGGAGCAATTGGAGCTGGCGTTATCCAAATAAATTTGTTAGTAGATGTAATTTTAGCATCATTTCTAGAAACAGGTTCAATATCATATTTATATTATGCTGAGAGAATAAATCAGTTACCTATTGCTTTAATCGGTGTAGCGCTTGGGACTGCCCTTTTACCAACTTTATCAAAACAAATAAGTAAAAATGAAAAAAGGAAAGCTTTTTATACACAAAATCGTGCAATTGAATTTTCTTTAATATTAGCAATACCAGCTTCCATTGCGATATTTATAATTGCTGGTCCAATAATTAGCTCTTTTTTTGAAAGAGGAGAATTTTCTGTAACTGATAAAATACTTTCAGCTAAAGCTTTACAAGCTTTTGCAATAGGTATTCCTGCATATGTTTTAGTTAAAATTTTAACACCAATTTTTTTTTCAAGGCAAAATACTGTAACACCAGTAAAAATTGCAATTTTTTGCGTACTAATAAATTTTTTATTTAATATTATTTTAATGCAATTTTATCAACATGTTGGAATAGCAATTGCAACNGCAATCTCTTCNTGGTTAAATTGTATATTACTTTTTTATGTTTTGTTGAAATCAAAAGAAGTTGTATTTGATAAACTTATTAAAGAAAATTTTAAGAAAATACTTATAGTAAATATATTTTTTGGAATTTTTGTTTATTATTTTAAAGATTTTATAAATATTTATTCTAATTATAAATTCTTAAATTTATCAATTTTTGTTGTTTTAAATATTAGTTTTTATGTTTTATTGNTAATTNTTTTTAAAATTTTTNTTTTTTCGAATTTTCGATTGTTTAAGTTAAGATAAAAAAAATTTGTACCAATCTAATAAATTTATTAACGTATANATATGNANAGAATATTTTCAGGAGTTCANCCAACAGGAAATTTACATTTAGGAAACTATCTTGGAGCTATNAAAAATTGGGTCTCTCTACAAAAGGATTTTGAATGTATATTTTGTATTGTAGATTTACANGCTATTACTATTAAACAGNATCCAAAAGAATTNGAAAATAACACTATAGAAGTAACAGCAGCNTATTTAGCATCTGGAATTAATCCTAAAAAAACTATAATTTTTAATCAAAGTTCAGTTTCAGCACATACTGAATTAACATGGTTACTAAGTTGTTTTACACCAATTGGTTGGTTAAACCGAATGACGCAGTTTAAAGAAAAAGCAGGAAAAAGAAAAGACAATGCTGTGTTAGGATTATATAGTTACCCGGTTTTGATGGCATCTGATATTTTGTCTTATAAAGCAACTCATGTTCCAGTAGGAGAAGACCAAAAACAACACTTGGAATTAGCACGAGATATTGCTGGTGTATTTAATCAAACTTATAATATTGATTTTTTTCCCCTACCAAAACCACAAATTTTTGGCACAGCAACAAGAGTCATGAGTTTAAGAAATGGANAAAATAAAATGAGTAAATCTGANGAATCAGATTATTCNCGAATAAATATAACTGATAATAATGACTTGATAAATTTAAAAATACAAAAAGCTAAAACTGATNCTCATCCTTTACCATCCAAAAAGGAAGAACTTGAAAATAGACCAGAAACTGTAAATTTGTTAGGAATTTATTCAGCATTAAAAAATGAAAAATTTGAAAAGACTATGAGAGAAATGTCAGGAAAAGATTTTTCGAGTTTTAAAAAATTATTAGCTGAATTAGTCATAAGTGAAATTGAACCAATTTCAAAAAAAATGAATGATTATCTAAAAAATAAGGATTATTTAAAAAAAATTTTAAAAGAAGGANCTGAAAAAGCAGATTACATTTCATCAAGAAATTTGTTGGAAATAAAAAAAATTATTGGACTATTGATTATTTAATTTAAATATATTATATCATTTATTATGAATATAGAGACAGAATTGACACCTAATCCCGAAACTTTAAAATTTATTGTTGGAAATGAATATATATTTCAAANCGGNATTGAAATTAAAAACGAAAAAGAAGCAAAACAATTTAAATTTTCTAAAGATTTTTTTNAATTAAAAGGAGTTAANAGAATTTTTATTGGTGAAAGTTTTGTCGCTGTAACAAAAGAAAAAAATGTAACCTGGAATTACCTAAAAACAAAAGTACTTACTTTTATGCTCGATTATATTTCCTTAAATAAAATTATAATTGAAAAACAAAGTACAAAAAAAATAGTTAAAAAAAATAAAAAAAATAAAATTTCAACTGATATTGAAAAAATTATTGATGATAAAGTTAGGCCTGCAGTTGCTAGGGATGGAGGAGATATAATCTTCGAAAATTTCAATAAAGGCGTTGTCTATCTTACACTAAAAGGAGCATGTGCAGGTTGCCCTAGTTCAACAGCAACTTTAAAACAAGGAATTGAAAATTTATTAAAGCATTACTTTCCTGAAGTTAAGGAAGTAAGAGCGCTCTAAAAAAACTGTTTTTTATTGGAAACCACAACTTTTTGTGGTAATATAAATAAAATATACTATATATAGTGTAATGAGTAAAATGAGCAATAAAAAGAAATCAAAAAGCCCTCATATTTCATATAAATATATAATTGCCTTTTGTGTAACATTTGCTATTTGCAATTCTTTTGTTGAAAAAATAGCAAACAAAAACGAAGGAAAAAACAATCCTTATGTTAAAAGTATAAAATTTAACCAAGCACAAGGTTATAAATCTAATATAAAAATACAAAAATTTTCAAAAAAAATTGCTAAAAATAATTTTAAAGATTATTCAGTTAAAGATAGAAAAAAAAAGTTTATTACTGATCTATTTCCAATAATACAAAGTGCCAATCAAGATATTATAGAAAAAAGAAATATTTTTTTTGAAATAAAAAAAAAAGTAGAAAGTAATAATTTAAATGTGTTAGAAGCAGCTATTTTAAAAAAGTTATTTAATGAATATAAAGTTAAAAATAATGATTTAGCAGAATTAAGAAAAAGAATTGATATTGTTCCAATATCTCTCGTCATTGCCCAAGCAGCAATTGAAAGTGGATGGGGAACATCAAGATTTGATCAAGAAGGGAATGCTTATTTTGGACAAAAAGTTGTTGGTACTAAAGTTAATGGTATTAAACCTAATAATTCTGAAGATCCTTTAATCAAAGTAAGAATTTTTGAAAATTTAAATGATTCAGTAAAAGCATATTTAAATAATTTAAATACTCATTTTGCCTATAAAAATTTTAGAAAATCCAGAAATGAATTAAGATATTTTGGTAAAACACTTGAAGGAGTAGTGTTAGTCAATCAATTAAAAAAATATTCTGAATTAGGAGATGTATATATTAATAATGTTCAAGAAATTATTAAAAAAAATAATTTAGATAAATTTGATTATATAGAATATAGAAGCGCTCAACGTTAAGGATAAAAAAACTGAAATCCTGACCATCTCCATTTACCTTTATCGTTTATTGTACAGTTAATTCTGGTACGTCCTTTCGGAAATTCTCTATCAAAACGAATTTCAATTCTTTTTTCTCCTATTTTTATTAAGTTTGCATTTATATTATGTGACGGGTAACATTTTATTGAACCTTCTATATCATTTAATAAAGTAAAACCCAATAAAGGAGGGTTAATTCCTTTTATTGTTTTATCTTTAGGTAGAATATTTTTAATTTGTAATCCATAGGAATTAGCAGCAAACTTAAAACGTTTTAAATGTCCATATTGCTCATTTAAAGAAAATCTTGGTAATTCAAAAATATCAATTTCATTATATATACCACCAGAGTGTTGCCCGAAAGCTGCTTTAAAGTATTCTTTAGCGATTTGTTTTATTTCGTAAGTATACTCTCCGTATGGATATGCAAAAATATCTGGTACAAATCCTAGATTTTCTAAAAAATCATTGTTAGCATTTTCAATTTCCTTAATTATTGTTTCTTTGTCATAATTAACAAGATGAAAATGATTTCTTGTATGATGGCCTATTGTTACACCAGAATCTGCCATTTCTCTTATTTGATTCCAATTCATATAATTTTTTGATCCAGATTCAACTGCTTTAGTAGAAACAAAGATTGTAAATGGTATTTTTTTTCCTTTAAGAATAGGCCATGCCTTATTATAAATACTCAAAAAAGCATCATCAATTGTTATAGCTACAGCCTTTTCTGGTATATTTTTTTTGCTTATTAAAGCATCTACTATTTGATCAATTGAAATTATGTTGTAATCATTATTTTCTAATTCATGAATATGTTTTTTAAATTGGGACATTTTAATATTAGTAGTAGGATATTTATTTTCTCCAAACCTGTGGTATAGAAAAACTGCAGCTGAATTTTCTTTAGCAAGTAATTGGTCAATAAATATTATTATTAAAATTAGAAAACTTATTAAAAATTTACTTAATTTAATCATTTTTTACATTATAGGTTTTTTTAACATACAATTTTTTATTAATTTATATTTTTTAGAATTAAATAATTGATAGTGCCACCATTCTTTTTTATAAAAGTCCCACCCTGCTGCTAACATTATTCCTAATAAAACAAATCTATTTTTTTGGGCATCTTTCAATATTTCCTTATTTCCATGAAAAGATTTTGAAGAAAAGTTATCAAAATTAGTTCCCATATTCACTTGATAATTATTTTTATTTACTAAAGTAAGATCAATTGCTACACCTCGTGAATGAGGAGATCCTTTTTTTGGATGAGCTATAAAGGTTTCATCGGGTGTATGTTCCCATAATTTCCATTGAGCTTCAGCCGGCCTAAAAGCATCAAAAATTTTTAATTTAAGATTTAATTTTAACGCTAGTTCTATACTCTTTTCAAAAAAAGGTATAGCTGCTTTATGTAAATAACAATCTTTTTTTTTATAAATTTGTTTACCAGTAAAATTTTTTTTTGTAGCGTATAGAAGATCTATTTCAATAGGATATTTTTTTTTTGTTATTTTTACTAAATCCATAATT
>PARY01000010.1 GCA_002711715.1 Pelagibacteraceae bacterium
AGCAAAAATAAAAATTGTAGTAATTATTAAACCAATATATTTCATTTTTTTTTAAACATCCTATGTGAAAAACTTAAAATTCCACCTATAAACGCCATAATTGAACCTATCCAAATCCAAGGTGTTAAGGGACTATAATGAAATCTAAAAATCCACGAATCATTAACTGGTTCACTCATAGCTATATAAATATCTGATAGACCTCTTGAATAAATAGCTGCTTCAGTAGTAGGAAATTCTTGCACGGGATAAAATCTTTTTTGAGGTTTTAATGTTTTTATAAATTTATTTTTTTTGTATAAATTAAATTCTGCTTCGTGTCCTATATAATTTTTTCCTCTAATTTTTTTTATTTTATCAAAATTTAAAGAATAATTATTTAACAAAACTTTCTCACCAACTTTTAAAGTTTTAATTTTTTCAATTTTCCATAGTGTAGACCCCGTTATACCAGCTATAAAAATAGCAACTCCAAGATGAGCAACTGTCATGCCTAAGTATGTTTTGNTTAAATTCTTTAATTTTTTTAAATAATTTGTNCTTTCAAAAAAATTAAATAATGTTCCAAAAAAAAGCCATGCTGCTAAGAAAATTCCAACTAGAGCGATAATTGGCCCTTGAAAATTTATATAAAANAAAATGAAGGTTACTAATAAACTTAAAAAAAGAACAGTTTTTAATCTTGATAATAACCCAAAAAAATCATCTTTTTTCCAATTAAGCATTGGAGCAAAAGACATTACAATTATCGCTGGCCCCATAATTAATGTAGAAGTCAGATTAAAATAAGGAGGACCAACGGAGATTTGTTCACCAGTAAAAATTTCAAGAAATATTGGATAAATTGTTCCTATAAAAATTGTTAAAAGTAATGCAATCATTAATAAATTATTAAATACTATTGCNCCCTCTTTAGAAATTGGTGAAATTAATTTTTCTTCTTTAATAGATNCTGCTTTNTTTGCTAACAAAATAAAAGAACTGAAAATAAAAAAAGCACATATCATTAATATAAAAACTCCTCTTGTTGGATCGCTAGCAAAAGAATGGACTGATGTAATAATTCCAGATCTAACTAAAAATGTTCCTATTAGACTGAAACTAAAACTTAAAAAGGCGAGAAAAATTGTCCATTTTTTTAAAGTATTTCTTTTTTCTAAAACTAAAGTTGAATGAAGTAAAGCAGTAGCGCAAAGCCAAGGCATTAAGGATGCATTTTCTACTGGATCCCAAAACCAAAATCCTCCCCATCCTAATTCATAATAAGCCCACCAACTTCCTAAAGAAATTCCTAATGTTAAAAAGGACCAAGACAATAATACCCAAGGTTTAATTAGTTTTGCCCATGAAGCATCAAAACTTCCTTTATAAAATCTTGCAATGGTAAAAGAAAAAACAATTGATAATCCGACATAACCAATATATAAATTTGGTGGGTGAAAAGCCAGACCGGGATCCTGTAGTAAAGGATTCAAATCCTGTCCATTTACAGGAACTGGTGAAATTACAACAAAAGGATTAGAAGTTAGTAAAATAAATAATAAAAAAATAAAAGTAATTAATGATTGGAATGATAAAGTTAAAGTTTTATAAGGAAGGTCTAGTCTTTTATCAAATGTTGAAATTAAAAAACCAAAAGAAACTAAAACTAGTACCCAAAGTAACATTGATCCTTCATGATTTCCCCAAACACCTGTAATTTTATATAAAAGAGGTTTTGCTGTATGTGAATTTTGATAAACATTTAATATAGAAAAATCAGAAACAACATAAGCAAACATAAGAGAAAAAAAAGCAGTTAAAACAAAAAAAAATTGAAGAAATATAGCTCTATCTGGATTAAGTACTCTTATTTTATTAATATTTCTAATATTTAAAAATTGATAAAGACTAAGTATTGTGGCAAAAATTAAAGATATATTTCCAATTATTGCTGTCATATGAATTTATTTTAATTTTCTAATATTTTTTTTATTTCAGGAGGCATGTAATTTTCATCATGCTTAGCAAGCACTTCGCTTGCTTCAAATATATTGTTTTTTAAGTACCCATTGACAATCACCCCTTGTCCTTCTCTAAACAAATCTGGCAAAATTCCTTCATAACTTACTTCTATAGTTTTTTTTAAATCTGTAATAATAAAATTAATTTTAATATCATTTCTTAAGACACTATTTTCTTCTACTAAACCTCCAAGTCTTACTTTTTCATTTTGTTTTAAATTTTTTTCTAAAATTTCAGAAGGTGAATAAAAAAATAAAATATTATCTTGTAGTACAATTAAAATTGTACCTACAATAAAACAAAAAAAACTAAATGCTGAAAATAATATATAAAAACGTTTTTTTTTTGGAGTCATTATATTTTTTTAATTGTTTTTTCTATTTTTAGAAATTTTATTAAAAATTTTTTCTCTTTTTTTTAAAGATGTAAAAGAAATAATAATTAATAAAATCATTACGACTAATGCAAAAGAGCTGGCTGAAATTATATAAAATAAATTATCTATCATTCTGTAAAACTTAAATTATTAATTTTCTCATTTGTTATTTCAGAACGCATTCTAATTATTAAAACTACTAAAAAATAAAAAAAGAAACCCAAAGCAGTAACTAATAAAGGAATTAACATTGAAGAGTGTATAGTTGGTCCTGATAATTTTATTACACTTGCTGGCTGATGCAATGTGTTCCACCAATCAACTGAAAACTTGATAATTGGTATATTTACAAAACCTAATATTGCTAAAAGAGCAGCTGCTTGCCCTGATTTTGTTGTATTTTCAGAAAAATTAAAAATAGTCATATGTCCAAGATATAAAAAAAATAACACTAACATTGATGTAATTCTTGCGTCCCAAACCCACCAAGTACCCCAGGTAGGTTTGCCCCAAATTGAACCGGTTACAATGGCAATTAAAGTAAAACTTGCTCCTATTAGTGACGCCGATTTACAAAAAATATTTGCGAGCAAATGTTTATTAATTAAATATATACAGCTTGCTATCGCAATAGATGAATAAATCATTAAAGCCATCCATGCTGAAGGAACATGAACATACATTATTCTTACTAAATTTCCTTGCTGATAATCTTCTGGTGAATTAAAAAAACCTTGATACAAACCATAAGATAAAAAAAAAATCGTTAGCAACACTAAATAGATAAAAGTTTTTTTACAAACATATAAAAAATTTGCAGGATTTGCATATTTAAATATTTTAAAATTAGTCATAACAAAAAAATTTGATTTTACTTAAATAAACTAGTTTCTTTTTTTATACAATCAAAAGCATATTCTGCACTTATACTATTCATACCTTTTTCTTCTGGAATTTTGTCTGCTCCTACAATATTTTTAATTTCACCAGTAGGTGGAATTACAGCTTTATAAGTAGGAAGATGTTTCAAAGGTGGCGAAGCACCCATTATTGCGTATGAGGGAACGCCTATTAATGCTGATAAATTATATGCTCCTGAATCTAAACCAATAAAAAGAGAGCTATTATAAATAATNGCTGCATTTTCATGTAAGGAGGTACGCANGANGNAANAATTTTTTTTGTTTTTTTTAAATTATAAGTAATTTTATTTATAAATTCTTTTTCTTCTGGAGCACCAATTATAAAAATTGTTCCTTTAAAAGATTCTAACATTAAATTTGTTAATTTTGAAAATCTTTCATTTGGCCATTTTTTAAAATCTGCTTTATTTGTCGATGAAATAACAACCCATGGTTTTGATTTTTTTTTGTATTTTTTTTGTATTTTTAGTAATGATTTTTTTTCAATAAAAAAATTTGGTTTTATTTTTTCTTTTTTTATTTCATGTGAATCTAAAAATATTCTTGCCTTTTCAAAAGGTCTTTCAATTTTAGAGCTTTTAGGCATAACATTTCTTTTTGATAAAAAAAATTTTTGTAATCCATATTCATATCCTAATCTTTCTTTAACCCCACCTGTTAAACCAGCTAACGCATACTTTATACTTTCATGAAATATCCATAATTCTTTTATATTATTTTCCTTTAATGATTTTGAAATTTTAAAAAAACTAAATAAATTTGTAAAAATACCTCTTGTATCGTCTAAATTTATTATTTTATCGATATAGGGATCAGCGCTTAATAATTCTTGTGCATTAGTTGTTTTTTTTGAAAATAAAATAATTTTTTCTTCTTNNGTTTGTTTTGCTANTGCNTGAATATATGGCAGATGCCAAATAAGATCTCCCATNCCNTTATANGANTGAATTACAGCTGTTTTCATTATCTATATTTTAACCTAAGGGCTAATCCTCCTATCCATGGAGATATGGCAATAACAATTAATAAATACCCGATTAATATTTTAAATTCTTGACTAATTTGATTAAAAATAATTTCAGAATTTGATGCTTCTATCCCAAATATTAAAACTGGAATATAAAGAGGAAGTGTTATTAAAGATATAATTGAACTTCCCTTATTAAAACCAAGGACCACAGCCGAAGTAACTGCACCTACCATACATAAAATTGGAGTTCCAATTAAAAGAGACACAAAAATATTTAATAATTTTTCTATTTGAAGATTAAAAAGTAAAAGTAGTAAAGGAGATAAAATAATAATAGGAAGACATGTAATAATCCAAATAGATAAAGATTTGGATAAAAAAATTGTCTCAAGTGGTATNCCAGATATNTAAATTTGATCTAACNTNCCNTCTTCATAATCNTTTTCAAAAAGTTTTTCTANNGAAAAAATTATNGTTAANAATGTTAAAAACCAAATAATTCCAANTAAAAATCTTTTAAGAATNTCNTNATCACCTTGAAATANAAGAGGNAAAATTAATATTGAAAATANAAAAAATANTATNGAAATTATACTTTCATTTTTNTTNCTTAATGAAATTTTNATNTCTGTAATTATTAAATTAANAAAATTTNNCATATTTAAAATTAATTAANTNNNAAATTAATATTTTTNTTTTTTATTTTTATNTCATCATGACTTNCAACTANTGCNAAACCATTTAATTGTAANTGTTGNTTTAAAATTTTAAAAAAATTTANAGTNTTTNTTTTATCTAGACCATTNGTNGGTTCATCTAANAACCATATNTTACTNTTTGATAATATTAATCTAGAAAGTGAAACTCTTCTTTTTTCCCCTGATGATAAATTTTCAATTTTAATATCTAAAAGGTTTTTTAAATTAAAAATTTTTATAGCTTTTTCAAAATTTTTTTTTGTTAAATTCTTTTTAATTTTAAGATAAAAATTTAAATTTTCTCTAACCGTTAAAGAACTTTTTATTGCGTTTTCATGGCCGATATATTCAAAATATTTGAAATATTCATCTTTTAAAATATTCGTATCTTTTTTGTTAATAATTATTGATCCAGATATAGGTTTTAACAATCCACATAAGATTTTTAATAAAGTTGTTTTACCTGAACCATTAGCACCTTTAATGACAAGAAGTTCTTTGGTATTAAGCTTGAAATTAAGGTCTTTAAATAATAATTTATTGCCTCTGATACAGGAAATTTTTTTTATTTCAAAAAAAGACATTAATTTTATTTAATTAAGTTTTATATTGTAATCAATAAAGAAATTCTATGAATTTAAATATTAAAAAAAAATTTACATTAAATAAGAAAAATTACTATTACTACAGCCTAAAAGAATTTGAAAAAAAGACTAATTTTAAAATTAAAAATCTTCCATTTTCAATTAAAATTCTTTTAGAAAACTTATTACGCCATCAAAATGAAAATATTGAAAACATTAATCAAATTAAAAATTTAATTAAAAACTCCAATTTATCCGAAATTTTTTTTAAGCCTTCTAGAATATTAATGCAAGATTTTACAGGCATACCTGCAATAGTAGATTTAGCGGCTATGAGGGACAAGGTATTTGAAATGGGCCAAAATATAAAAAAAATTAATCCATTAGTTCCTGTTGATCTTGTTATAGATCATTCAATCAATGTTAATTTTTATGGGAACAATAATGCCTTTGACATGAATGTAAAAAGGGAATTTAAAGAAAATTCAGAAAGATATGATTTTTTAAAATGGAGNCAANNATCCTTTCAAAATTTTAAAGATTATTCCNCCAGGNAANGGTATATGTCATCANGTNAANTTAGAATATTTAGCNNAAGTTGTAAGTNAAAANAAAATTANTAATNNNATATTAGTNTATCCAGATACTCTAGTAGGAACTGATAGCCATACTACCATGATTAATTCATTGGGTGTTCTTGGATGGGGCGTTGGAGGCATTGAAGCTGAGGCTGCTATGTTAAACCACCCGATATCAATAACTATTCCTAATGTAATTGGTGTTAATTTAAAGAAAAAATTAAAAGAAGGTGTAACTGCTACGGATTTAGTACTTAGTTTGACAAATCTTTTGAGAAAAAAAAATGTAGTTGGGAAATTTGTTGAATTTTATGGAGAAGGAATTAAAAATTTATCTTTACCAGATAGAGCAACAATATCAAACATGGCACCGGAATATGGGGCAACTTGTGGTTTTTTTCCAGTAGATAATATAACACTGAACTATTTAAAATTAACAGGGAGAAGTTATGAACATATTAATCTTGTAAAAGAATATTTAAAACTACAAAATTTATTCAATGAAAATGTTAATGAAAAAATAAAATTTGATAAAAAAATTAATTTTGAATTGGATAAAATTGAGCCATCAGTAGCTGGACCAAAAAGACCCCAAGATTTAGTTAAACTATCAGAAATATCAAAAAACTTTAAAAAAAATTATAATTTAAAAGAAAAAAATAACCTAGATCTTGAAAATGGAAGTGTTGTAATTGCAGCAATAACCAGTTGTACAAATACATCCAATCCTACTTTAATGATTGCTGCAGCACTAGTTGCAAAAAGGGCTTTTGAATTAGGTTTAAAAACTAAAGCTTGGGTCAAAACTTCATTAGCACCGGGAAGTAAAGTAGTAACTGATTATTTAAAAAAAGCAAATTTACAAAAATATTTAGATAAATTAGGTTTTAATTTAGTTGGGTACGGTTGTACNACNTGTATTGGTAACTCAGGTCCTTTANAAAATAAAATTGAAAAAGAAATTATAAAAAAAAATCTTACAGTTTGTTCAATTTTATCNGGTAATAGAAACTTTGAAGGAAGAATTAATTCTTTAGTTAAAGCAAATTATTTAGCTTCCCCNCCTTTAGTANTAGCNTTTNCAATTTTTGGGAATNTTAATATTAATTTTTATAAAGAACCCTTNGGAATTGATAAAAAAAATAAAAAAATATTTTTAAAAGATATTTGGCCAAANCAACAAGAAATTAATTTAATATTAAATAAAATTTTNTCCCCTGCANTTTTTAAAAAAAGGTATTCTAAAATTTTTNAAGGAGAAAAGGACTGGAATAAAAAAAATAAATTNAATAAGTCTGATTTGTATAATTGGTCACAAAAAAGTACCTATATAAAAAAACCACCTTTTTTTGAAAGAATAAATAATAAAAAAAGAAAAATAGGTAATATTNTAAATGCTAGAGTTNTAGCTTTATTAGGAGATTCTATTACAACAGACCATATTTCACCCGCAGGAAGAATAAAATTGAATTCCCTTACTTCTAAATATTTAAAAAAAAATAAAGTTAAATCTTTTGATTTTAATACATATGGAGCTAGAAGNGGTAATCATGAAATTATGACGAGAGGTATTTTTTCAAATATGAAAATACCTTCTGTTTATGAATTGTCAAAAAAGCATAAAAAAATGAAAGNCCCATCAATTATTATTGCAGGAAAAGAATATGGNACAGGTTCTTCAAGAGATTGGGCTGCAAAAGGAGTTAGTTTGTTAGGTGTAAAAGTTNTAATATTTGAAACAATTGAGAGAATTCATAGAACTAATCTTATTGGTATGGGTGTTTTACCTTTACAATTTTTAGGTAANGATAATGCAAAAAATCTTAAAATTACTGGTGAAGAAACCTTTGATTTCATTGATTTAGAGAACAATTTAAAACCTAACAAAATAATAAGATGTTTTGTTACTTCTAAAAATAAACAAAAAAGAGTCATAAAACTTAAAATAAGGATTGATAGTAAAAAAGAACTTGAATATTTAATTAATGGTGGCATTTTACCTTATATTTTGGATCAGATGTGTAATAAAGAAAATATCCAAAGTTACGATAATTTGTGATATATTAGACCTTTTAACTTATGCCATACNTTGTTAATGAAAAGTGCATTAAATGTAAATATACAGACTGCGTGGAAGTATGTCCTGTAGATTGTTTTTACGAAGGCGAAAATATGTTAGTCATTCATCCTGATGAATGTATTGATTGTGGGGTTTGCGAGCCTGAGTGTCCTGTAGAAGCGATAACACCAGATACAGATTCTGAAGCAACTGATTGGATTGAAACAAATAAAAAATTTTCTGAAAAATGGCCAAATATTACTAAACAAAAACAAAATTTTTCTAAAGAAGAACAAGATAAATGGGCTAAAGAAAAAAATAAAAAGGAATTATTTAGTGAAAAAGCAGGTGATGGAGATTAAATGGTAAAAATTAAAAAAAAAAATTTAAAATTAAAATTTAACAAAGGGGACTATGTAGTCTATCCCTCTTATGGACCAGGAAAGATTTTAGCAATAAAAAAAGAAATTATAACTGGTAAACGCATACAAGTNCTTGTTATATCAATAAATAAAAGAGTAATTTTGAGAGTACCTGTTGAAAAAATTAAAGATCTAGGATTACGAAAACTGAGCACTACTAATAGATTAAAAGATGCAATGACAGTTCTCAAATCAAAAGCAAGAAAAAAGAAGAAAACTATGTGGAGTAGAAGAGCACAAGAGTATGAAGAAAAAATTTTATCTGGGAATTTAGTTTTAATAGCAGAAGTTCTAAAAGAATTATATAAAAAAGATAGTTTTGATGAGGCTTCATTTAGCGAAAAACAAATTTATGCATCAGCTTTAGATAGATTGGCTCGAGAATTAGCTGCTATGAAAAAATTGGATAAGGAAGCAGCAACTAAAGAACTTGAAAATATTTTAAAAAGTGCCGCTTAAAAAATTATGTTAAAAAAAATAACTTTAATACTTTGTTTCTTTTATTTCTTATTTTTCAATAAATTAAGTTTAGCAGCTGAACAAAATGATAAAAATCTTCTGACATTTGGAACAGGTATTTGGGATTGGAACGACGAGAAAACGGCTGGTTTATTTAATATTGAGTATAGACATGGAAAAAGATTTGGGCCTTTTAAACCAATGATTGGAGGATTAATTAATACGGACCATGGTTTTCATATTTATTCTGGAATTAGAATGGATCTTTATTTAACTAATAAAATTGTTATAACCCCTAGTTTCGCACCAGGACTCTATGAAAAAGGAGATGGAAAGGATCTTGGTCATGTAGTCGAATTTAGATCTGGTTTAGATTTAGCTTATAGAAGAAAAAATGGTGCCCGAATTGGGGTAGAAGTTCATCATTTATCAAACGCAAGTCTCGACGAAAATAATCCTGGGACAGAAACCTTTCTTTTTACATATTCAATACCACTTAATTAAATAATAATGAAGATAACTGTTATAGGAGCCGGATACGTNGGNCTNGTACAATCTGTCTGTTTNGCAGATTTCGGATTTAATGTTACATGTATTGAAAAAAATTTAGNTAAATTAGAAGAACTAAAATTAGGAAAAATACCATTTTATGAACCAGGTCTTGAAGATCTTTTTAAAAAAAATTTAGAAAATAATAGATTAAATTTTACAAATGAATACTCGGATAACATTTCACAAACTGATGTAATTTTTATTTGTGTTGGAACACCACCAAAAAAAAAAGGCCAAAGTAATTTAAATTTCGTTGACCAAGCTACAAAAGAGATATCAAAAGAAATTAAAGGTTATACCGTTGTAGTNTCTAAATCTACAGTTCCTGTAGGAACATCAAGACGTATTGAAAAAATATTAAAAAAAAGGAAACCCGCTAGAATGTTTGATGTAGTTTCAAATCCTGAATTTTTAAGAGAAGGTTCAGCTTTAGAAGATTTTATGAGACCAGATAAAATTGTAATTGGTTGTAGAACATTTAAAGCTGAAAAAATATTAAAAAAAATTTACAAACCTTTAAATCGACCTTATGTAATTACAAATAATGAGACTGCTGAGATAATAAAATATGCAAACAATTCTTTTTTAGCTACAAAAATCACCTTTATAAATGAAATAGCAGATCTATGTGAAAATATTGGGGCTAAGGTCGAAACTGTTGCCAAGGCATTAGGATTAGATGGTAGAATAGGCCCAAAATTTTTACACCCAGGACCTGGCTATGGAGGATCCTGTTTTCCAAAAGACGTTAAATCTTTAATTTATCAAGGTAATAAAAATTCTTCTGATTTAACAATTATTAAAGCTGTTGATAGAGCAAATGAATCAAGAATTAAATCTTTGTTTCAAAGAATTAAAAAAATTATAAAAAATAAATTTAATAATATTCAAATTGGACTTTTAGGTATTAGTTTTAAACCAAATACTGATGATGTAAGAGAAAGTCCGGGGCTAAAATTAGCTAAAGATTTATCCAAGACTAAGGCTAAAATCAAAATATATGATCCTAAAGGTATGGAAAATGCTAAAAAAGAATTACCTAAGTCTATAGAGTTTTGCAATGATGAATATGAAGTTGCTGAAAATTCAAATCTTTTAGTTATTGTAACCGAATGGAATCAGTTTAAAAATTTAGACCTTTTAAAAATTAGAAAATTAATGAAGAAGCCTGTGATTTTAGATTTGAGAAATATATATTCAAAAGAAATTACACAAAATGGTTTTAAATACCATTCAATAGGAAATAATTAAACCAAATATTTTTTAATTGTTTCCACGGTTTTATCCAATACAAAAGATTTCGATTTAACATATTTTTTAGCATTTATTCTTATTTTTTTTGTATAGTTATTTTCCTTGATACAATCTTCAATTATCGAATAGAATTCAGAAGAATTATTTGCTCTTATTAGACATTTATTACGTAACATTTCTTCCTCAATTTCTCTGAAATTCGACATTTTACCTGAAATAATTGCACAACCATTTCTAGCAGGTTCAATTGGATTTTGCCCNCCTTTNGGNGGATAAGATTTTCCTAAAAAAACAGTTTTTACATTTTTATACCACATTTCTAATTGTCCTATTGAATTATCAATTATTATTTCNGTATTTNGNGNAATTGATTTTGANTNNAATTGTTCTGTTAAAGGAACATNCNATTTAATTTCTTTTTTAATTTTNGCAGTTCTTTTNATATTTCTTGGAACTATGATNGTTAATAAATTTTTTAAATTTAATCTTTCTTTTANTTTTAAATGNATNTTTGTTGCAAANNCNTCTTCNCCATNATGAGTNGAAGCAGCNAACCANACANAACGATTANATATNATNTTTCTAGCTTTTTTTTCTANNAATTTNTTGTAAGGCAATGAACCATTAGAAAATTTTAAATTACCTATGAAATTTACATTCTTTGCACCAAGCTTTTTAAAATTTCTTTGATCAATTTTTGACATGGTTAAAATTAAAGAGAAATTTGAGATTATTTCTTTAAAAAAGAATTTAAAATAATTCCAGTTTTTAAAGGATTTATCAGACATTCTGCCATTAAGTAATATAATTTCTATCCCGTAATTTTTTGTTTCATTTAAAATTATTGGCCAGAATTCAGATTCCATCCATAAAACTAAAGAAGGTTTCCAGTAATTAAGAAATTTTTTAATAACAAAAGGATTATCTTGAGGGGTAAATTGATGAACAATATTTTTATCTGTAATTTTTTGCGCAAGCAAAGCGGAGGTTTTAGTGTTTGTTGTAATCAATATTTTTGTTTTTGGTTTAATCTTTCTGATTTTTTTTATTAATGAAAGAGTTGCAAGATATTCTCCTATACTTGATGCATTAATCCAAATTAGTTTACCTTCCGGCCTTTTTTTTGATGAAAAAGCAAATCTTTCTTTAATTCTATTATTTATTTCTTTGTTTTGAAAAATTCTAAAAATAATAATAATTATTATTATTGGAAGAAAAATTACTGATAGAATTTTATATATAAGAAGTAAAAATTTAGTCATTTATTTTTTATT
>PARY01000013.1 GCA_002711715.1 Pelagibacteraceae bacterium
CTATCTGTTCTATATAAAAAACCCACTATGGCGGTTGATACACATGTAAATAGAGTTTCAAAAAGAATTGGTTTAGTAAATAGCAATAAAAATCTAAAGGAGGTAGAGCTTGATCTTATTAAAAACTTCGACAAAAAAGATATTCCTAAAGCTCATCATTGGTTAATTCTACATGGAAGGTATGTTTGTTTGGCTAAAAAACCTAAGTGTGAGGTTTGTAAAATCACGAAACTATGTAAATATTTTAAAGGGGCTTATAAGTAGAATTATAAAATATATTTAAATAATCTTTATTGTATAAAAGTTCTTCTAAAGTAGTTTTGGGGTTTGATTTTATATAACTTTTTACGATTTTCCAACCTAACCAACGAGCTATTCTTCCGGGATGGTTGGGAGATATTTCAAAAACGTTTGGTCTTTCATTAATATATTTATTTTTTATTAAATGATTTTTTTCAAAAAACAATTCGTTTTGAATAAAATAACTATATATAAAAGCTTCTGTGCTTTCTAAAACCTTCCACTCTTCTTTATCATAACCCAAAATAATATTTTCATCTACACAAGGCATTAATTTGGAAACCACATAATAAAGTTTTCCAAACGCAATCATTTCATTTAATAAGCTTTCATCATTTGTATCCATTAAATTAAACTGAGAAAAAAATGATATTAATGTTGTAGGAATAAGAAATTCTGGTGTATATCTTTTTAAAATATACGTGGGAAAATCACGTGGTTTATATCTGTTGTTTAACTGTAAAAAATAATCTATTCCAATGTTAATGGTATCGTGTGTGACAACAATATCATTATAAAAACCTGAAATTAGTATATTAACCACAGGATTCTTTTTTATATAACTTTCTTTATTGAAATTATGTATAGCGAAATTTATTTCATCAAAAATTTTAGATATATCTGGAAAATCCTTTTGCAAAGAAAAATAAACACTATCATAATATTGGTTGCTCAACAACAAATACAACTCATCTGTTTTTTGTTGATTTAAATTGTTGTTATTCGAGTTAACGACTTCAAAAAAAGTCCTTGATATATTTTTATTAGAATCTAGAAAAAGCAAAAAATCTTTTTTAGATGAAAGATTAAGAAATATTTTGGTTAAATCATTTCCAGTAATTTCTTTCTTAACGTTTAATGTGTCTGATGTTATACATGTTTTTGATTTAAAAAAATATATAAAAAGGAAACCAACAAAAACAAAGAGACAAAAAATCAAAAAAAAATTTTTCATTTTTTTGTTTGTATTCTTTGTTTATTAGAATCTAAAAAAACATACTCTTTAATTCCAATATTGTTGTCTTGTTCTATTTTAACCCATTTCCTGTACTTTAAAAACCATTTATACTGTCTTGACAAAACACCAATAGTAAAATATGAATATAAATAAGGGTGAACCATTAATATTATTTGTTTTTGATTTTGTTTTACAAACAAATGTTCCAATGTTTTTTCAATTGTATCAGCCGCTTCGGTCCCTGCTTGATCTAATTCTGCTTCATCTTTACTTATTTTTAATTCTTGACGAACCCTTTGTCTTGTTATTTGCATTAAACAAAATCTTGAAAGTGGAAGAATTGTATGTTTTGATCTATCCTCCTTCATTGCTTTTTTCATAACATCAAACACCTTTTTTTTATTTGAGATTTTTTTAAGATCTATAAAATCAATAACAATTATTCCCCCAATATCCCTAAGTCTAAGTTGTCTTGCTATCGTTTCTGCGGCATCTACGTTAACCCTTAATGCGGCTTCTTCTTGATTTGAAACTTTACTAGTTTTTCCACTATTAACATCAATAGCGTGTAATGCTTCTGTGCTTTGTATTATAACATAACCACCATTAGCTATTGAAACAGTCTCTCCAAATAATTCTTGTAATTGTTTTTCAATACCATATACCTCAAACATTGGCGCTGGTGAAGAATAATATTTTACGATTTTTTCTTTTTTTGGTTCAAACTTTTTAACATATGCTTTAACTTCCTTGAACAATTCTTTGTCGTCAACAACAATATTATCAAACGAAGAATTTAAAATATCCCTTAACAAAGATGTTGCTTTATTGTCTTCACCAATAATTTTTTCTCCAACTTTTGTTTTTTTAAGCAGTTTCATTCCTTCTTCCCAGGATTTCGTTAGTACCTTAAGATCTTTATCTAATTCTGAAACTGATTTCTTCTCAGCAACAGTTCTCACTATTACACCAAAATTTTTTGGTCTAATTGATTTAATAAGATTAATTAGTCTGAATCTTTCTTCTCGATTAGAGATTTTTTTAGAAACATTAATAGCATCAGAAAAAGAAACTAAAATCAAATGCCTTCCTGCCATAGAAAGTTCTGTGGTTACCCTTGGTCCTTTTGTTGAAATTGGTTCTTTTACAATTTGAATCATTAACTCATCTCCTTTTGTCAACACCTCGTTAATTTTTCCAAACTTATTTATTTCATCCATTTTTATGAATGAACTTATAGAAGTCTTACTTCCTTTACTTCTTACTTTTTTTACAAAAGTTTTTAGCGACAAAAATTGGGGGCCTAAATCAAGATAATGTAGAAAAGCGTCTTTTTCATAACCAATATCAATAAAAGCTGCATTTAAGCTTTTATTGATTTTTTTTACTTTTCCTACATATATATCGCCTACATTAAATTTGTTTTCATCGTTTTCTTGATGAAATTCAACAAGCTTTTTATCCTTAAGAAGGCCAATTCTACATTTGTCGCGAGTTGAATTAATTATTAGCTCGCTACTCATTATATATTGGTTTTATTTCTTTTTATGTCTGTTTTTTCTTAATCTTTTTTTTCTCTTATGTGTTGATATTTTATGTCTTTTTCTTTTTTTTCCACTTGGCATATTAACAAGTTTTATTAATTCATTAAAAAAATATTTAATTCTTTAATTAATGTACTATCATTTAAATCTTTGATTGTTTGAAAGAAAGAATTTGCTTTCTCATAATCTTCAAGACCATAGTAACTAATTCCTAGCTGCAAATATGCTCTTTTATCTGATGAATCAACAGATAAAACTTGATTAAATCTTTTTATAGCATTTTCATATTGACCCGTTTGTAGCGACAAGTCTCCTAAATAATAAAGTGCTTGTGTGTTTTTTGGATTTTTTAAAACAATATCCCTTAACATAAAAATTCCCTCCATAGGATTGTCCCCTTCCAATAAATTAACAGCTGCTTCTATTGATGTCGTTTCAACAACCTTGTTTTTCGTAAGCTCATTCTCAACAACACTTTTTGGAAATTGGTACATTAATACAATTAACAAAATTGCCAACAATAATAGCCCACCTTGTTTTTTAATTAGATTCATATAAATGTTTATTCATAAATCTTATTATTTTCCCTAACCTTTTTACAAAAATCTTTGGCTGGTTTAAAAGAAGGTTTATAGTGAGCATCCAAAAGAATTGCTGTGTTTGTAGAAATGTTTCTGGCTATTTTTTTTGCTCTTTTTTTATTTACAAAACTACCAAAACCTCTAATAAAAACATTCTCTCCTCGTATCATAGCATTTTTAATAGTTATAATCGTTGCCTCAACTGTTTCTTGAACATCAGACTTATCAATGCCTGTTTTTTTTGCTATTTGATTTATAATTTCTGCTTTTGTCAATTTGTTTGTATTTAATTGTTGTGTTATAATTACAATATTAGTTTAATATACACTGTGAACAAAAACAAACTCAACGATCTTACTTTTTCTTCTAAATTAACAGGTTGGTACAAAAAGGAAAAGAGAATGTTGCCTTTTAGAAACACTAAAGATCCTTATAAAATATGGTTGTCTGAAATAATTTTACAACAAACACAAATGATAACGGGTTTAGTTTATTATAAAAATTTTATAATAAAATTTCCAACTATACAGTCGCTTGCTTCTTCTTCAGAAAATAAAATTTATTCTACTTGGAAAGGGTTAGGATATTATAATAGAGCTAAAAATCTTCTAAAGACAGCCAAAATTATTACAAAAGAACACAATGGAAAATTACCAAAAAACTCAAAAGATTTAATTTTATTACCCGGAATAGGAAAATACACTGCAGCTGCAATAGCATCTATTTGCTACAACGAAAAAATACCCGTTGTTGATGCAAATGTATATAGGGTTTTATCAAGATACTTTGGGGTTTTTTATAATATATCTAAAAGCAATTCTTACAATCATTATTATAACATATCAAAATCCATAACCAAAAACGTAAGCAAAATGGGTGAATATAACCAGGCTATAATGGATTTTGGAGCAACAATTTGTACTCCCAAAAAACCCCATTGTAAAAACTGTTTATTAATGCTTGATTGTGAAGCGTATAAAACTAATATTGTTGAAAAACTTCCTATTAAAAAAAAGAAATTAAAAAAAACAAAAAGATTTTTTAATTATTTTATTATAGAAAACAAAGACAGTTATTTGGTTCAAAAAAGAAAAAAAAAAGACATTTGGTTAAATCTTTTAGAGTTTTTCCTTGTTGAAAATAAAAGTTTAAAAAAAGCAGAAATTTACTTTTTAAATAAATTAAAATTATTTGAATTAAAGCCAAAACTAGTTTCTAAAAATCATAAAGGAATTTTAAGCCATCAAATAATTAATGTTAACTTTTTTTCTATCTATATAAGTGATTTGTTTGTGTTTAACAAAATAAAAAAACATTTAAAAGTTCAAAAAATAAAAAAAAGAAGGTTTAAAAAATCCGCAATACCAAAAGTTATTGATAACTATTTGAATTCCGCAACATAATGATTAATTTGTAATATATGGCGGGAGTAAATAAAGTTATTTTATTGGGAAATCTTGGTAAAGATCCTGAGGTTAGACGCTTAGATGATGGACGAGCTGTTGTTAATTTTTCTTTAGCAACAAGTGAGTCTTATAAAAACAAATCTGGAGAAAGGGTAACGAATACAGAATGGCACAATATTGTTTTATGGACCCCTCTTGCTGAAATAGCTGAACGCTATTTAAAAAAAGGTAGTCAAGTTTACATTGAAGGTAAAATATCTAATCGTTCATATGATGATAAAGATGGTGTTAAAAAATATATTTCCGAAGTTGTTGGTCGGGAGATAAAGCTTTTAGGAAAAGCCCCTGAACAACCGGGGGTAGGGACAGAAAAAACCAACACAACAGAAAAAACCAACACAACAGAAAAAAATACATCTACTGAAGATGATTTACCTTTTTAATTAAATTAAATTAATTGGAAATAGAATTACCCGAATCAAACAATCCTTTATTTTTATTTTTTTTAATTATTCTGATGAATTCTTTTATTGGTATCATCCAAATCTTTTTTCTTTTTTTTCTTTTAATTATTTCTGGAATTATTTCCGGTTCTGAAGTTGCTTATTTTTCACTAACCTCTAACGATATAACTATTTTAAAAACGAAGAACAATTCTTCGTTAAAAAAAATATTGCTTCTTTTAAGATCTCCAGAAAAATTATTAGCAACAATCTTAATTTTAAACAATCTAATAAACGTTGCAATAATAACTTTATCAGCTTATTTTGTTTGGAGTATTTATGGAAAAAACCCATTGGTTTTTTTAACATTAACAATTGTAGTAACGCTTATGATTGTTTTTTTTGGTGAAATAATACCAAAAGTATACGCCAATAAAAACAAACTTTTTTTTATAAAAATTTCATCTCAAATTATTCATTACTCTTTTATGTTTTTTAAACCTTTTGTGTTTCTTTTAGTTTATATAACTAAAGTTTTTAATAAGTCACAAAAAAGGGAATTCTTAGAAAGCTCANAAGAAGATTTNAATAAAGCTATAGATTTAACCCNCTCTAAAGAAACATCAAAAAACGAAAAAAACATTCTCGAAGGAATTGTAAANTTTGGTTCTATTAAGGTCAAAGAAATTATGATTTCAAGGGTAGANATTACAGCAATAGAAAAANACGANTCTTTTAACAAAATCTCAAAATTAATAAACNNCTCNGGTTTTTCTAGAATACCTGTTTATAAAGAAACTATAGATAATATAGANGGNGTGTTNTATGTGAAAGATTTAATACCATATTTAAACGAAAAAAATTTTAATTGGNAAAAAAAAATTAGACCAGCTTTTTTTATTCCAGAAAATAAAAAAATAGATGTCTTATTTAAAGATTTTCAAGAAAAAAGAGTCCATTTAGCTNTTGTAATTGACGAATATGGTGGNGTTTCTGGAATAATTACNCTTGAAGATGTTTTAGAAGAAATTGTTGGTGATATAAAAGATGAATTTGANAANGAAGAGAGTTTTGTTTATAAAAAACTAGACCCCCATACTTTTCTTTTTGAAGGAAAAACTTCACTTAATGATTTTTGTAAATTATCATCATCAAACAAAAATGATTTTAAAAAAATTAAAGGAGAAAGTGAATCCTTAGGGGGACTTTTATTAGAAATAAATAACAAAATACCCTCTAAGGGAGATAAAATTAATTTTGATAATTTTGTTTTTACAATTATGTCTGTAGATAAAAAAAGAATACGACGTGTTAGAGTTTATAAAAAAAGCAATTCAAATTAATGTTTGTTGTTGTTTGTTAATATGCTTGTCTTTACTTGCTTGTAACAAAAACCACAAACCTAAACCGAAAGGATACAACCATATAAATTTTCCTGAAAAATCTTATGTTCCCATAACAATAAAAAATAAATATTCTTTTGAAAAAAACACCCAAGCATCAGTGGAACAAAACGATTCTTATGGTTGGTTAAATTTATTATATAAAAACTATGATGCTAAAATTCTAATAACACATAAGTATATTGAAAAAGAAAATGATTTAACTTCTTTTGTTAATGAATCTTATAAACTTACCAACCAACACAACAAAAAAGCATCTTCTATAAAAGAAACTCACATTAAAACAAAAAACGATTTAAATGCTATAGTTATTGACTTAAAAGGAGAGGTTCCTACTCAATTTCAATTTATAACAACAGACTCTGTTAATCATTTTTTAAGAGGAGCGTTATATTTCCAGGTTGCAACAAAAAACGACTCTTTAGCTCCAATTATTGAATATATAAAAAAAGATATGATTCATATATTAAACACCCTTGAGTGGTATGAATAATAAAATATTACAACAAAAGATAGAGTTTCTTCCTGGCGTTGGTCCAAAAAAATCAACTTTACTAAACAAAGAAATTGGTGTTTATACAATAAATGACATGTTACATTATTTTCCTTTTAGATATGAAGATCGATCAAAAATCAGAAAACTGTCAGAGGTGATGGAACAGGATTTTGATGGTGTTTTTTTAGTTCAAGTATTAAAAAAAACTTCTTCTGGTTTGTACAACAAAAAAAGGCTAACCGTTAAAGTTAAAGACTCATCCGATTATGCTGAATTAATTTGGTTTAAAGGGATCAAGTGGATAGAAAACAAAGTTTTAATTGGAAAAAAATATTTAATTTTTGGTAAACCTAAATTGTTTAATAAAACAATTTCTTTTACACACCCAGAAACAAATGAGTATCAAAAAAAAACGTTAGGAATACGGCCTGTTTATTCTTTAACCGAAACCCTTAAAAAAAGATTTTTAAACAATCGGTTTTTTAACAAAATAATAGACGAGATTCTTATAAAAGTTAAAAACAATATAAAAGAAAATTTACCTGAACATATAATTAATCATGCTCGGGTTATTTCAAGAGAAGAAGCTTTAATAAACATCCACCTTCCTAAAAATAACAAAATGATTTATCAATCTATAAAAAGATTAAAATTTGAAGAATTATTTTTTTTACAACTTCAAGTGCTTTTATTAAAAAAAAATAGGTTGGATTCTTTTCCTGGATTTTCTTTTAAAAAAAATATTCTTTTAAGTGGTTTTTATAAAAACCACATTCCGTTTGAACTAACAAAAGCACAAAAAAAAGTCATTAAAGAGTGCTATAAAGATATGTCTTCTGGTAAACAAATGAATAGATTAATACAAGGGGATGTGGGTAGTGGAAAAACAATTGTTGCTTTTATGTGTATGTTAATTGCAATAGAGGGTTTCGGGCAAGTTGCGTTTATGGCGCCAACGGAAGTTCTTGCTGAACAACACTTCCAGAGTATTAATAAATATGCTAATAAATTAAACCTATCAGTTGATTTGTTGACTGGGTCAACAAAACAAAAAGAAAGAAAATTGCTCCATAAAAATTTAATTGTAGGAAAAACAAACATTTTAGTTGGAACACATGCTTTAATCGAAAAATCTGTTGTTTTTAAAAATCTAGGTTTAGTCATTATTGATGAACAACATAAATTTGGGGTTGCTCAAAGAGCAAAATTATGGAAAAAGAAAGAACTTGTTTATCCACATGTTTTGGTTATGACAGCTACACCTATTCCAAGAACGCTTGCCTTAACTCTATATGGAGATTTAGATGTTTCTACCATAGACGAAATGCCATTAGGAAGAAAACCGATAATAACAAGTCATCGTTTTGATAATTCTAGGTTAAAGGTCTTAGGTTTTATAAACAAAACAATAGAAGGTGGTCAACAAATCTATATTGTATACCCACTAATTGAAGAGTCTAAAAGCAAAGACTATAAAGATTTAATGGATGGTTATAATAGTATAAAAAAATATTTTCCATCTATACCAATAGGAATCTTACACGGCAGAATGAGGTCTGAAGATAAAGATTTTGAGATGAAAAGGTTTGTTGAAGGAAAAAGTAAAATTTTAGTCTCTACAACAGTTATCGAAGTTGGTGTAGATGTTTCAAACGCTACTGTAATGATTATTGAAAGTGCAGAAAGATTTGGTTTATCGCAATTACATCAACTTCGAGGTAGAGTTGGTCGAGGAAAGATACAGTCTTATTGTATATTAATGACTAAATACAAATTAAGTGAAAACGCAAAAACTAGAATTAAAGCATTAACAAATTCCTCTGATGGTTTTGAAATTTCTAACATTGACCTTAAAATTCGAGGCCCTGGAAATATGATGGGAACACAACAAAGTGGTGTTTTAGATTTGAAATTTACAGATTTAGCAAAAGATACTGAGGTGATTTCTAAAACAAGATTATTAGCAAAAAAAATCATAGCCAATGATCCAAATTTAATAAAACCCAAAAACAAACCTCTTTTTTTGTTTATAAAAAACAACAAAAAAACCAATGTAAACTGGAGTAGAATTAGTTAGACTTTAAATAGTCTATTGCTAATGTTGTCATTGTTTTTATTCCCAATAACAACCCATCATCATCAACATAAAAATCTGGAGTATGATGACTATAACCTTTATTTGGATGTTCCCCAATAGGCATTCCCCCTAGTCTATAAAAAAATCCAGGAACTTCATTTGCAAAATAAGAAAAGTCTTCTGCTCCTGTGCTAGCTCTTGCTAAAATAGTGTTTTCTTTTCCCGCAACTCTTATTAAAGTATGTTTCATTTTTTCTGTTAGCTCTAAATTATTAAATGTTATAGGATAAGGATTTCCTAATATCAACTTTGCCTCTACCCCATTGCTTTTTGCTGTGTTAACAATAATTTCCTCTAACCTTGTATAAATTTTATCTCTCATTTCATAATCCAACGCTCTTATTGTTCCTTCTAAATAAGCTGTCTCCGGAATAATATTACTTCTAATTCCACTTTCAAAACGACCAATGGTTACAACAGCTGCTTCTTTAGTTAAATCTAAACTCCTACTAACTATTGTTTGTAGNTTGTTAATAATTTGTGCCCCAGCAACAATAGGGTCAGCTCCAGCCCAAGGAGCGGAACCATGAGCTTGGCGCCCTTTTATTTTTATTTCAAATGAAGTTGCGCTAGCTAATACACCTCCTGGTTTATATGCGACTTTATTTACAAGAAGGTTAGAAGAAACGTGTAGTCCAAAAANAGCATCAACATTGGGGTTTTTTAAAACACCCTCTTTTACCATAAGTTCTGCTCCACCATNTTCTCCTTCNGGTGGTCCCTCTTCTGCTGGCTGAAAAATAAATTTAACTGTTCCTTTAATTTCATTTTTTAATTCTGATAANACTGAGGCTACTCCCATCAAAATCGCCACATGTGTNTCGTGTCCACAAGCNTGCATNACACCAACTTCAATGTCTTTATAAATAGTTTTAACNTTNGAAGCAAAGGGTATATTTACCCTTTCTACAACAGGTAGAGCATCCATATCAGCACGAAGAGCAACGGTTTTTCCTGGTTTGTTGCCGTATAAAATCGCCACCACACCTGTATGCGCAATGTTATTTTTAACCTCAAGACCCAACCCAACAAGGTGTTTTGAAACGTATTCTGCTGTTTTATATTCTCTATTTGAAAGTTCTGGATTTTTATGAATATGGTGTCTCCATTTAATTACCTCTTTTTCAATTTCTATAGAAAGGGTTTCTATTTTTTTATATATATTATTGCCCATAGAAACATTAGGGGACAATAGGACTATTAATATTAATAATGTTCTCATAATACTTGTTTTAGGTTAAAGATATAATTTAAATATATGTTAGGACTAATTCTTCCTTTGTTCTTAATTCTTTTATGTGGTTATGTTATATGGCGTGCTGGAGATAGTTTTATAGAGGGTTCCAATTATATTGGCAGAAACCTTCAAGATGGTGTTAAGGGGGCAACTATTAATGCTGTGGCGAGCTCTATGCCTGAGTTGTTTATTTCTATGTTTTTTTTGTTTTACCTAAAAAATCTTTCTGGTTTTGAGGGTAGCATTGGAACTTCCTTTGGTAGTGTTTTGTTTAATTCTTTAATCATTCCTTCTGTTGCTGTTTTAGGTGTTTTATCTAATTCAAATAAATCACAAGTGAAAATTTCTAAAAAAATAATAATAAGAGATGGTTTNTGGTTAGTCTTTNTTGAGTTGTTGTTGTTATACTTTATTCAACAAAGGGAAATTGGTTGGAAAGAAAGCTTAATTTTAATTCTTATTTATTGTTTATATGTTTTTTATNTATTTAAAACAATGAAAGGTGGGCATAAAATTGATTANAAAACCCCTTTTTCAGAAAAAGAAAAACTTTCCCTTNTGTCCGCNTTTATGATTTTGGATTTAAAAAGATTANTAGTTGGAAATAAACNATTAAACGCAAAAAAAGCTTGGTTNATTTTTGTAATTTCNTCTCTTATTATTGGTTTTGTTTGTTATTTTTTAGTTGTTGCTTGTGAGTGGTTGGGAAGTGAAACTTATACTGTTCCTATTTTAGGTACTCTAAATGGTTTAGGTGTTCATGTGTTATTTATTGCTTTAATATTTGCTGCTATTGGTAGTAGTTTTCCTGATTCTGTTATTTCTTATAAAGATGCGCAAAGGGGTAATTATGACGACGCTTTTTCAAACGCCTATGGAAGCAATATATTTAATCTGTGTATTGCCCTTGGGCTTCCTTTGTTTATTTATACCCTTTCCAATGGAAGTATTGTTTTAACCGAAGATTTGATTTCGCTAATTTCCTCTATTGCAATTTGGTTTTTAGGGTTAAGTATTGTTTCTATTTTAGTATATATTTATGGGGAAGGTGTTAATAAAAACAAATCCTATTTATTAATATTTTTATATTGTTTATTTGTTTTCTATATTTTTTATAGCGCTTCCCAAAGTGTTTAAATAGCTTTTCTGTAAGTGTTTTTTTCTTTCATTCTTTTTTAGTTAATTTTCATAAAAAAATCTCTTATGAAAATATTTTATTTGATTGTCTTTGTGTTATTTTCAATCACAACAAAAACACAAGCCAACCAAACAGACAAAAACATACTAATAAAAAACATAGAAAAAAATCTCTCTACATATAATAAAGTTGCTTTAAAAATATGGGAGTATGCTGAAGTTGGTTTTAAAGAAGAAAAAAGCTCAAAAGAATTAATAACGCTTTTAAAAGNAAATGGATTTGTTATAACTGAAGGTGTTGCTGGAATGCCAACAGCTTTTATTGCAGANTATGGAAANGNNGGNCCTATNATTGGTGTGCTTGGNGAATATGATGCGTTACCAGGATTATCCCAAACACATAATACCATCAAAGAAAAAAGAAATGGTGTTGTCTCTGGTCATGGTTGTGGACATAATTTGTTTGGAGTTGCAAGCGCTGCTGCTGCTATCGCAACAAAAAATTGGTTAGAAGAAACAAACACTGAAGGAATAATTCGTTTTTATGGTTGTCCTGCAGAAGAAGGTGGTTCTGGNAAAGTTTATATGGTAAGAGAAGGTTTGTTTGATGATGTTGATGTTGTTTTACACTGGCACCCCTCTAACAAAAACAGAGCTTCTTCTGGATCAACCCTAGCTAACAAAACTGGTAAATTTAGATTTTATGGAACCTCCGCCCATGCTGCTGGTGCCCCAGAAAGAGGACGGTCCGCTCTTGATGGTTTAGAGGCTATGAACAATATGTTAAATATGATGAGAGAACATGTTGAAGAAGAAAGTAGAATTCATTATATAATAACAAAAGGGGGAGATGCNCCAAATGTTGTTCCAAATTTTGCTGAAGGTTACTATTATGTTAGAAATCCAAGTCCGGAAGAAGTTAGAAAAATGTGGAAACGAGTTGAGCTTTGTGCTGAAGGTGCAGCAATAGGAACTCAAACAAAATTTAGTGTTGAAGTAACNGGAGGGGTTTATAATATTTTACCAAACGAAACATTACAAAAAATCATACACAAAAATCTTAGTGAAATTGGTGGTGTTTTTTATACCGAAAAAGAAAAAGAATACGCAGAAAAATTAAGTTTTACTTTTGGTGAAAATAAAAAAGACATTTCTTTAGCTTCTGTGGTTGAACCATATACGTTTAATTCTTCTACTCGAGGTGGTGGGTCTACAGACGTTGGTGATGTTAGTTGGGTTGTTCCTACCGCTGGATTTGGAACCGCAACTTATGTTCCTGGAACACCTGGTCATTCTTGGCAAGCTGCGTCTTGCACGGGCACAAGTATCGGGCTTAAAGGAATGTTAAATGCAGCAAAAACATTAGCTTTAACCACACANGTGTTATTTAAAAACACCAAACTTATTGATGAGGCTAAAAAAGAATTTTACAAAAAAAGAGGTTTAAATTACACTTACGATCCATTAATTGGTGAGAGAAAACCAGCATTAAATTACAGAAATTAAATTTATAAAAAATGAAAAACCACAAACTAAAACTAACCTTCAATATAATTTTATTTTTTGTTTTTGTTTTTGGTTGCTCACAAACCAAACCAACCTTATCAACAGAAACCTCAAATATTATAAACACTTTTTATGGAGATGCTTTAGAATACAAAGAAAGTTATGGTCTTCTTAAAGATCTCACTAAAAATGTAGGACAAAGATTAAGTGGTTCTATAGGTGCAAAAAATGCTGTTTTGTGGTCAAAAGCTATTATGGAAAATTACGGGTTTGATAACGTTTATTTGCAAGAAGTTATGGTTCCTCATTGGGAAAGGGGTGATGTAGAAGAATGTTTTTTTTATTCTAATGGTAATAAGGTTAATTTAAAAATTTTAGGAGCTGGTGGCACTATTTCAACCCCTAAAGAAGGGGTTACGGCTGAAGTTATTGAAGTTGGCTCTTTAGAAGATGTAGAGAAATTAGGAAAAGAGACCGTTAGTGGAAAAATTGTTTTTTATAATAAAGGTTTTAATCCTAGATACATAAACCAAGGAGCCTCATATGGTCAAACTGGATTTCAAAGAAGATTAGGGGCAATTAAAGCTTCTGAATATGGTGCTGTTGCTTCTATTTTTAGGTCTTTGTCTTCTATTGAAGATGATGTCCCACACACCGGAGGAATGTCTTACTCTAATAAATTTGACAGCATCCCCCATGGTGCTTTAGGGGTACTTTCTTCAATAAAACTTTCTGAAGAGTTGAAAAAAAACCCTAAAACAAAAATAACAGTTAAGTTAAGTGGAAAATGGTTTCCAGACGCATTATCACACAATGTGATTGGAGAAATTATCGGTAGTGTTAACCCTAAAAACATAATAACCGTTGGTGGTCATTTAGATTCGTGGGATGTAGGTGAAGGAGCTCATGATGATGGTGCGGGTTGTGTACATGCTATTGGTGCACTACGCTTGTTTCAACAACAAAAAATAAAACCAAAAAACACCTTGCGCGCCGTAATGTTTATGAATGAAGAAAATGGTTTAAGGGGTGGGGTAGAATATGCTGCTGTAGCTAAAAACCTAAAGGAGATACATATTGCTGCTATTGAAAGTGATGCGAGCGCATATGTTCCTCGTGGTTTTGGTTTTTCTGGTAACGAAAAACAGCTTAATAAAATTCAAGGATGGTTGGGTTATTTTAACAAAAACACAATTTCATACTTTTCAAAAGGTGGGGGTGGAGCTGACATTGGACCCTTACACCGATCTTTAGGCACTCCTATGTTTGGACTTAGTGTTGATGGTCAAAAATATTTCGAAATGCACCACACACAAAAAGATGTTTTTGAATTAGTTAATGCTAGAGAGCTTGAGCTTGGAACCGCATCTATTGCCTCGTTAATTTATCTTATTGACACTTATGGTTTATAAAGTTTTGTTGTTCTTTTTTTGTTTTTTAACACTAAAAACAACAACGGAAAAACACACGGTATACGTTAGTGTTTGTGAGGTGTATAACACAAAAAATAAGTTGGTTTTTTCTTTTCGTATATTTAAAAATGATCTTTATGATGCTTTAAAAATAAAAAATACAGAAAGCGAAGAAGCAAAAACACTAGAAATAACAAAATACATTAAAAGTTCTTTTATTATTCAATTAGACGGAAAAGATAAGGTCCTTACTCTTGAAAAATTTGTTTACGAGGGTGATGATTACACTGAAACAATTAATATTAAACTTAGTGCTCCTTTTAGTTTGAAAACAAAAGAGGTATATATTAAAAACACCATTTTGTTTGATTTTCTTGACGAACAAATGAATGTTGTTAGCTTTAATGTTAACGAAAGAAAAGAAACTTTAACATACAAAAAGAACCTAACAGAAAGATGGTTAAAAATATAATTTCCNTNTTTATTGGATCAAAAAATCCAACAAAAATAAACGCAGTAAAAAAAGCCTTTACTTCTGTNTTTAAAAAAAAACATTTTTCTTTTGTNNGTGTTTCTTCTCCNTCTGGGGTTGGNGATCAACCTATGTCAGAAAGGGAAACAAAAANGGGNGCTGAAAATAGATTNTTTTATTTAAAAGANAATTTTAANGGAACNTTTTATGTCAGCATAGANGGTGGTGTTGATTATGATGATGGTGATATGGTTGCTTTTGCTTGGGTTTATGTTTTTTCTAAAAANAAACTAGGNAAAGGAAAAACNTCTCTGTTTCAAATCCCAAAAGAAATTCAAGCTTTAATTGAAAATGGTGTTGAATTAGGAGATGCTGATGATTTGGTTTTTAATAGAAAAAATTCAAAAAAAAAAGATGGTGCTGTTGGTATTTTAACAAAAGGAAATATAAACAGAACAAATTATTATAAAAATGCTATTATCATGTCTTTAATTCCATTTGTTAACCCTAAACTTTCTTTTTAAAATTATTGTGTGTGTTTTAAAAAAGTTTTTGTTAAGTTAATTTTGTTAATTGTGGGTGTTTCGTTAAAATGATAATATCTGTTTTGGCTAATGGTATTCTCCAAAACCAATATGGTTTGTTTTTTATAACCCACTCCTTTTAATTCTTTTAAGTTATAGATGTTTTTTAGCGCTTCTGTTGTTCCCGTCAAAAACTTAATTACATAATTAATTCCATTAGAAAAATAAAATCTGTAATCTACTTTTTCTTCTACTTCTATCGTATTTGTGTTGAAGAGAGAAAGAATTTGTTTTTTTGTTTCTTCCGTTACATTTTCAAGAACAATTCCTAATTCTTGTTTTTTAAATTTTGGTAAGTTTTTAATTCTTGTTCTCTTTTTTACATTAATATTATAAATTATTTCAGGGTCAGGAGAAAACAAAAAGGTTGTTTGTTTTGTGTTAGTTGATAAAAGATCTTTTTTTATTTCATAAAAAACATTTTCTCCAAAAAAAGAATATCCTCCTTTTGTTTCATCAACCAAAGTTATTTTGTTGTTATAATTACAAAATCTTATTTTTATTTCTTTTTCTCTTTCTTTTTGGTAAAAAACCAAAATCTCAACTCCCCTTAAATTAAAATACTCTACTAACTGCCTTTGAACTTCTTGAGAAATATAAAAATCAACAATATTTATATAATTAATCACATCAAAACCTAAGCTTGTAAGTTTTTGATGCGTATTGTTGATTGTTTTTATTTGATTTTTTTTTTCGTCAAAAGAAAAGAAAAGAATTGTTTTCTTTCCTAAATTTTCTTTAAAAAAACTTTTATTTTCTTTGTTGTTTTTAAAAAAAACCAAACCCAAATCGTTATTTTGAGCACTCACTTTAAAGGTGATAAACAAAAAAATTATTGTTAATTTTTTAAACATTATTAATTTT